>NZ_OX030782.1:930000-1230000 GCF_943733665.1 Aquimarina sp. Aq107
TTGTAAATATTATTTCGACATCAGAAAAGTTAATTCATATGGGCATGTTAGGCCCAAAACTTATTGATGGTACTGGTAATTTCCTTCCAGAAAGTAAAAGAAATGTGCCATCTCCATTAACTTCTTTTCGACGATTGTTTGGTGTTAAATTGGGTAAAGTAAAAAATTACTATGCAGATCATATACCTGAAACTGGAATTGCAGCTGTTGATATTTTAGTTGGGGCTTTTGTTTTAGTAAGAAAAAAAGACTACAAGTCAGTAAAAGGTTTTGATGAAGATTATTTTATGTATGGAGAGGATATTGATCTCTCATATAAAATGAAAAAGAAAGGATTACAAAACTACTATATAGGAACAATTCCTGTAATTCATTATAAAGGCGAAAGTACAGATCGTAACGCAGAATACATAAAACGTTTTTATGGAGCAATGCGATTGTTTTATAGAAAACACTTTAAGAGTAATTGGTTCTTGGATTTCATTGTATCTATCGGAATACGTTTGACTTCTATAATTCAGTCGTTTAAAAGCTATCATAAAGAAAAACGCGTGATTGATACTTGTTATTTAGTATCCGAGAATCATAGTTTGAAGAAGCGGCTTAGTGAGGTACTGCAAAAAGAAGTGAAGTTTATTTCATTGGAAGCTGTAAAGAATTTGGGATATACTAATAACGAGCTTATCTTTGACAACGAGTTACTAAGTTTTGGTGAAATTATAAAAGAAATGCAAGTTTTGAGAAAATCAAATATGACCTTTAAGATTAAACCAGCTGGATGTGATTTTATATTAGGAAGTGATTTTAGTGATGGAAAAGGGGAAGTAATCACTTTTTAAAGAAACTTTAGTAAATAAAAATTAATTTAAGAGCTTAACTTTTATTAATTTCGCAAAAAACATAACTAATAAATACCTTTGATTAAGAATATGGCAAAATTTGAGCTTAAACTTCCGAAGATGGGTGAAAGTGTTGCAGAGGCAACAATAACAACTTGGTTAAAAGAGGTTGGAGATACTATCGAAATGGACGATGCAGTATTAGAGATTGCTACGGATAAAGTAGATAGCGAAGTCCCTTGCGAGGTAGAAGGTGTGTTGGTTGAAAAACTTTTTGAAGTAGATGATGTAGTAAAAGTTGGTCAAACAATTGCTATTATCGAAATTGAAGGAGAGGGTAGTGCAAATACTACTCCAGAAGAAAGTAAAGAAGAAATAGCTCCTGCAACTGCAGAAGTGATTGAAACAGAGATTACTGCCGTGACAGAGACGGTTGTTGCAAAAGCTGATTTTTCCGAAAGTTCTAAGTTTTATTCTCCATTAGTTAAAAATATAGCTGCGGCAGAAGGAATTTCTGTAGCAGAATTAGAAAATATATCTGGAACTGGAAAAGATGGTAGAGTTACTAAAAATGATATCTTACAGTTTGTAGAAGATAGAAAAGCTGGTAAAACTGCGACTCCTGCATCACCAGTATTAAAAGAACAAAAAAATACTCCTGCAGCACGAGCTAAGAAAACGGATGCTCCCAAAGCTACACCAGTAGTTGCATCGGGAGAAGATGAGATTATAGAAATGACCAGAATGGGGAAATTGATTTCGCATCATATGGTAGATTCTGTACAAACTTCTGCACACGTACAATCGTTTATCGAGGCAGATGTAACTAACATCTGGAACTGGAGAAAGAAGGTGAAAGGTGATTTTATGAAGAGAGAAGGAGAAAACTTAACCTTTACTCCAATCTTTATGGAAGCTGTAGCAAAAGCCATCAGAGATTTTCCAATGATTAATATTTCTGTTTCTGGAGATACAATCATTAAAAAGAAAAATATTAATCTAGGAATGGCAGCTGCCTTAGCAGATGGTAATTTAATTGTTCCAGTAATTAAGAATGCAGATCAGCTAAACTTAGTTGGAATGACCAAAGCAGTGAATGATTTGGCAAACCGAGCGCGTAATAATGCACTAAAACCAGATGATATTCAAGGAGGAACTTATACAGTTACCAACGTAGGGACTTTTGGTAGTATTATGGGAACGCCAATTATTAATCAGCCACAAGTTGCTATTTTAGCGTTAGGAGCTATTCGTAAGGTGCCGGCTGTGATTGAAACTCCTGATGGAGATTTTATTGGTATTCGTTATAAAATGTTCTTATCACATTCTTATGACCATAGAGTTGTAAATGGTGCTCTTGGAGGACAATTTGTGCAACGAGTAAAGGACTATCTCGAAGCGTTTGATGTAAATAGAGAGTTTTAAGAAATACTATAATTTATAAATAAAAAAAACCGCATAATACATATGCGGTTTTTTTTATTTATAATATTTAATTACTACCAAGATGTTTTGATTAGAAGACATATAAACGTGTTAGTTCTTGAAATACTCCTATTCCCTATATTCTGTTTTTATACAATAGATGTTGTATTTAGGGATTAAAGAAAATGTGATAAAATATTAATACAATAAATGCATATAATAGGGTAACATTTTCCTTCTAAATGATACATATGTTAAACTCTAATAAATATTTAAATTTTAAAATGTATGAGATTCTCAAAAGTAAATTATTTTTTGTGTGTATTGTTAGGAACGATGTTGTTAAGTTGTTCTCCGGAAGATGGAACTGATGGTGTTCCTGGGTTAAGTAATCTTACAATATTAAATGATGAGCCTATCGGAGTAAATTGTGAAAATGGAGGGGTTAGAATTGAAAATGGCTTAGACTTAAATTCAAATGCAATTCTTGAAACTAGCGAGGTTTTAACGACAACTTTCTTGTGTGATGGATTTAATAGTGATTATCAAGATGAAACAAGGCTAGTTTTATTTAGTAACGGATCTGGTGCGTCTGGAACTAGTTCTGTAGAAGGAAGGAAAATGGGTGAAATAATAAAATTTGATAAAAGAAATTGGGAAAATGCGTCTTCAATTTATTATGTAGCTTGGATATATTCGGAAAATTCTAATAATAGTTGTTTTGTAGAATTATTTAATGAAACGGATGGGGAGGTCATAGCTAATAGTGTTCTTACTAACAATAGTACTAATTATCCTGGAATACTAATGATCTCAGAAAATATAATTTCTTCTATTCCTGAAAAAGAAATAGATATATCATTAAGATTGCGTTCAGAAAATGAAGGTACGACTGTGTATATGGGTAGAAAGGCTGAATTAGTTATAAAACGTTAATAACACAAACACTTTTTTGATCACTATGAAAAATATTATAAAATTAAGTTTCTTATTTATATCTGTTTTAATATTAAGTGGTTGCGAACCAGAGGATGGAGAGAATGGTGTTTCGGGATTAAATTCCTTAACAGTGTTTTCTAAGGAAGATTCTGGCTCAAACTGTCAATATGGAGGTATTAAAATAGAGTTAGGTTTAGATGTCAATTCGAATTTTGTTTTAGAAGCAAATGAAATAGAAACAATCAAATTTGTTTGTGGGGGAATTGATGATCCAATTTCAAAAGAAACGAGAATTATACTTCATAATAATAATGGTGGAGCTTCCGGTACTTCTGGTAACTATATAAATACGTATCCAGCCATTATAAAATTTGATAAAAGAAATTGGAGTAAATTAAGGTCTGTTGTTTATACAGCAAGTATTAAGTCTGACAATAGTAATAATAGTGCAATTGTTGAATTGTATGATGCTACTAATTTTAGAACAATAAGTAATTCTGTTCTTGCTACAAGAAATACCGAATACGAAAATGTGATTTCTAACAATCTTGTTGAATCATTACCTGAGGAGGAAATAAATATTTATTTAAGATTGAGGTCGGAAAATAATACAGGAGATAATGTTTGGATATCTAACAAGTCGGAGTTGATTATTAAACAAGATAATTAATGATGAATACAACGTTTTATTTAAAAACTATATTTGATTTATATTGTTTATACTATAATACTAATTTAGAAAAATATGTTTACAACTGAAGTTAAAAGTGCTCAGGACGAAGATATTTGTATTCTTATAAAAGTGGATAACCATCCATTTAATTATATAGTAGATTGCGGAGAAGCAAAAAGTTTAAACGTAAAAGAATGTCAAAATACTAATGCTATTTTTATAAGCCATACCCATATTGATCATTTCGTAAATTTTGATACAATTCTAAGACATCAAATAGGTATTAAAAGAAAAGTTGTAATTACTGGACCCAAGGGTATCATTAATCAGGTACAAAATAGAATTAAGAGTTATTGCTGGAATTTAATTGATAAAGATTCTATAATATATGAAGTACGTGAGATTTTTAAAGAAGGAGAGTACAAGTCGGTAGTCTTGCGCCCTCCTTTATGGAGTAAAGAAGACGAAAAACTAGTAATAAAAAACACAATATTCGAAGAAAAACAATTTGAAGTAGAATATGAGATTCTCGATCATAAAACTGATACTATTGCATATCTCTTTAAAGCTTATGATAAAATTAAGATTCAATTAAGTGAAGGTTTAAAAGGAGGTAGATGGGTACAGGAGTTAAAGCAGGCTTATGAAGTCTCTGATGAAGAGAAAACTATAAAAATTGAAGATAAAGCATATAGATCTAAAGAATTATTTCATTTAATCAATATCCAAAAAGGTAAGAAATTAGGAGTTATCTTGGATCATGCTGCTAGCAAAGAAAATCATGTTAAGATAAAGAGAAGATTTACTTTCTGCGATGAAGCTTATATAGAATGTTTTTATAAAGATGAAGATTTAACATTCGCAATGAAAAATAATCATAGTTATGCTTCAAAATCAGCAGAGATCATGAAGGCTTGTGAAATAAAAAATGCGATTCCTGTACACTTTTCACGTAAGTATGATGAAGATGAAATAAAAGAGTTGATAGAGCAATTTAATAGATCAAAAAAATAAGTTTTTTGAGATGAGTTTAAGGCCTTAAATAATTCTACTGTCATATCATTATCCTTTTAGAGAATTGTGAATAAAGTGCCTTATGAAGCTTAATTAGCAGAAGAAATTTAATATTTCTATATAATTTTATAGTAATAGATATACGTTAAGTCTCTTTTTAATTTTGTAACAAATAAAATCATATGACTACTAATAAGTTGGTATCTAATTTTAAATATTAAAACGCTATATCTATGACTATTGAGGAAGCATCTAAATTTTTTAAGAACTTGGTTACTGAAACTGACGAAACATCCGAAATAAAGGTGTACAAAAAATTCATTAATATTTTGTCTCAGTTGGAGGGTAGAGGTTTATCTCAAGACCAATTACGTGCTATAGAAAGTAAGTTAGATGCATTTGATATAGATATACTAAGAGAAAATAGAAAAAAATACTATAACAAAAAACTTAGTGAGTTTACAAATTATCTAAAAAAAGAATTCTCTTTGATATCCGAAGGTTATTATATGACAATAGGTATGAGTTTAGGGATGAGCCTTGGAATGAGCTTAGGGATGACCTTTGGAGTAGTTTTCGGTGGTTCTAATGGATTGATTTATGGAATGACTTTTGGAATGGCAATAGGTATGTCTTTGGGATCAGCAATTGGTGCAGCTATGGATGCTAATGCAAAAAAAGAAAACAAAGTATTAAGTGTCAAATGCAAGTAAAAAAGCGTAAAAAATGTCTTTAGATATTTTTAGAAATACTTTTGAGAAGCCTATTAAACTGCATAACTTCGTAGTAAATATCTATAGGTATGGTCAAAAAGATAGCTTATATTACAGATGCTCATATAGATGAAGAATATCCTAAAGGCTTAGGTGTAAATGCTCGAAACAATTGGAAGACAATTTTAGATGATATCGATTCAAAAAATATTAATGAAGTTATTTATGGTGGTGATATAGGAGAGAAATCATCTAATTCATGGTTTTTTAATACTTTACAAAAGTATAAAGTATCCATTTCTTTGGGAAATCATGATGATTTTTCTGAAGTGATGGAACACTACAAAAATGATTTCCTATTAGATCCTAATGAGCTTTTTTATTATAGAGAGGATGATTTTTTTAGGTTTATTTTTTTAGATTCTAGTACCGATGTAGCTAGTGAAAAACAATTAATATGGTTGGAGTCAGCGTTAATTACTTCAAAAAAAATAGTATTATTTATTCACCATCCTGTTTTACCTATTCCTGCTATTATAGATAAAAAATTTTCTTTAAAAGGAAGAGAGAAGATTCAAACTTTATTAGAAAAGATTCCAAATGAAATTATACTTTTTTCAGGACATTATCATATGGAAGATTATCAAAAGTTTAATAATGTAATACAATATACTACACCAGCAGCATCTTATCAGGTAGAAAAAGATCCGAATGAGATTATAGTTCATAATAATTCATTTGGATATAGAATTATTGAGTTACATAAAGATCAATTATTTACTGAGGTAATTACCTTTAGGGTGTAGAATTTTAAGTTCGTTTTAAAAAAAACTTGTTCTTTTCCTTGGTTTGGATTTCTTTGTGATCTCTTCAATAAAAAGGTCAAAACTTGTAATGGGATAGTATAATTTTTTATCTTTTTTGGCAAATGGTAATTCTATGTTTTCTCTGGCATACCCTTTTTCTAACATGTTCCGCCAGAACACAGGGGATAATAAATTATTTTTACTATCGATATCGATTTCTAAAAACTTTATTTTCTTTTCCTTTAGTTTCTGTATTAAGGTATCACATCGATTACAATTTTGATTAGTGTATATAAAGAGTTTGTAGTTTGCTACAGTTTGGGATTGTATTTCTTTTGGTTTTTCTTTTTGCCTTCTGGTATTAATGTTTTCTAATTTATCATTCACAATAAGATTGTAAGTATAAGAGGATTCTTTATCTGTTAATGGAATCAGTATCAACATTTGTACTTTGCTTTTAGCTGGAACGTTCTTAAGAATAGGACGTTGTGCTCTTCTGCGGTAACCAATAGGATCTATTTTAAGAAAAACGCTTTTATCCGAGTCAGTGTCATTTTGGACATAGATAACACTACGTTTTTTTTGAACGTCTTCTACTAAATAAACTAATTCTTTTTGGCAAAAAGCCGTTGTAGTTTTTAATAAAACAAAAAGAAAAGGAAAGTAAGAAAAGATCTTCAAAACAAGTTTTAGTTTTTATAAAGATAAGTAATCTACTTTTTTAAAATTTAAAAAAAGCCCACTCCTAGTAATATAAACTAGCCTCTAAATAAGAAAAAGCGATCTTTCATTTTCTCAATTTCAGAATTCTTATTAGTTATGATATAATCAATAGCTTCAGTAGTGAAATGCTGTCCTTTTTCTGTTAAGGAAACGATATCGTCATTAATTTCGATCATATTATTCTTAAGAGCTAAGTCTAATACAGATTTAGATTTTACTTTTTGCCAATTGATATGCTCATTAAGGTGTTTTACATGTCGCTCAGTTTCGTCATCTGCATGATTACCAAGATGCAGTAGAAAAGTTAGTAATGAAACTTCGATACGTTGTTGTCTGTGTCGGTAAATAACAGAGAAATATCCTCTATTTGGAGCAAACAAATATACTATTAGAAACAAAACACCAAGCACACTAGTCATAGAGCCAGAAATAGAAGTGTCCAGTCCGTGAGCAACCCAATATCCAACAATGGCAGAAATAACACCAAAAACACAAGCTAGTAGTATCATCTTTTTTAGATCATTGGTTAATAGATATGCAGTAGCTGCCGGTGCTATCATAAAAGCAATTACCAAAATGGCTCCAACCGCATCAAAAGCTCCTACTGTTGTTATTGATGCTATAGTCATTAAGCCATAGTGCATTACGATAGGAGACAAGCCTAAGGCAGCAGCAAGGCCAGCATCAAATGTGCTTACTTTTAATTCTTTGAAAAAAGCAAAAAGTAAACCACAAGTTGTTAAAAGGATAGTTCCGATAATCCACAAAGATTTAGGGCCGAGATCTATTGCGTTGATAATAAGTCTGTCAAAAGGAGCAAAAGCCAACTCTCCTAGTAACACAGCATCTATATCAAGATGTACATCATTGGCATTTTGTGCGATCATTATAACACCGATACTAAATAAAGCAGGAAAGACCAATCCAATAGCAGTATCTTCTTTCACTAAGCCAGTTTTTTGAATAAATTCTACTAAAACTACCGTGAGCACTCCGCTTAGGGCAGCTAGTAAAATTAGTAGAGGAGAAGATAGATCATGTGTAATAAAAAAACCAATTACAATTCCTGGTAAGATAGAATGACTAATTGCATCTGTAATAAGAGCCATTTTCCGTAATACTAAAAATGTACCTGGAATAGCACAAGCAATAGCTACAAGACTAGCAATCAATTGTATTTCAATCTGCGCGCTACTCATCATTTACTTGTGTTAGTTGATTGTATAGGTTCGAAGCAGTTTTATATCCAGAGGAGGTTAGAGACCACATGTTTCCTTCGATTTTTACATAATCCTTGTCTTCTAATTTTTGTAAGGATCGTTTGGTAAATCCCTGAAAGTTATTAAGTATTTTGATTGCGTGTGGATGCGAAATGTCTTCGTGATCCCGGGCAATATTATACATAAATGAAAGGGTTTTATGAAGTTGCAGATCGTTTCTGTTTTTTCTGAAACGTATTTCTCTAAATAGAAGTCCTCTACCAGGAGAAAATATAAAAGAAACTAATACAAATACTGCTGCGACTAAAACGATCACTGGGCCTGTAGATAGATTATTATGGCTCGCACTTATAGCGGTTCCGATAACTCCGGAAAATGCACCAAAAATAGCAGCGAGAATTACCATAATTGATAGACTGTTGGTCCATTGTCTTGCTGCAGCTGCAGGAGCAAGAATCATAGCGCTCATTAAAACTACGCCGACAGTCTGTAAGCCTAGAACAATTGCAATAACAATAAATGTAGTAATTAGTATATCTAAAAACTTAACATTAAAACCTAGAGTTTTGGTATAATCACTATCGAACAATGATATTTTAAGTTCTTTCCAAAATAATAATAAGACAACAAGACAAACTCCAGTTACCAAGGACATCATCCAGACATCACTTTCTAATAATGTAGCGGCTTGTCCAAAAAGATAATTCTCTAATCCAGCTTGATTAGCATTCGGAAGTTTTTGGATGTAGGTAAGTAATAACATTCCAAATCCAAAAAATAAAGAAAGAATTAAACCAAGTGCTGTGTCAGATTTAAGGTGTGTTTTTTTAATAATACCTCTTATCCAGAAACTACCAATTAAACCACTGACTAAGGCACCTAGTAAAAAGGCATTGCTGTTTTTGGCTCCTATAATTAAGAAAGCTATAGCTATTCCTGGTAACGCAGCATGAGAAATTGCATCACCCAAAAGACTTTGTTTTCTTAATACAGCAAAACTCCCTAACATACCACATATAGCTCCCAAAACAGCAGTTCCTAATGTGATTGTACGTAGGGTATAATCAGTAAAGACAAGCTGTATGTATTCTAGGATATCCATAATGCTATTGTTGGACGCTTACTTTATAATTTATACCGTATGTTTTGGTAAGATTATCATCGTTAAAAATGTCTTTCACAGGTCCTGTTGCAATTTTTTTTACATTCAAAAATGTAACCCAATCAAAATATTCAGGAACTGTTTGTAAATCATGATGCACTACAATGACTGTTTTTCCAGCTTTTCTAAGTTCTTTCAAGATATTTATAATTGCTTTTTCTGTAGTAGCATCCACTCCTTGAAAAGGTTCATCCATAAAATAGATAGATGCATTCTGGACCAATGCTCTGGCAAGAAAAATACGTTGTTGCTGTCCACCAGAAAGCTGACTAATTTGTCTAGATTTAAATGCAAGCATTCCTACCTTTTCTAAAGCTTCGAGCGCTGCTTTTTTTTGTTTTTGCCCAGGTCTTTTGATCCAACCTAAACTCCCATAAGTTCCCATCATTACCACATCAAGCGCTGTAGTAGGAAAATCCCAATCCACACTTCCTTTTTGCGGGACATAAGCAACTAAAGACCGCTGTTTTTTATAAGGTTCGTTATAGATTTTAATACTTCCTGCAATAGGTTTGATGATATCTAAAATAGACTTAATTAACGTAGATTTCCCGGCACCATTGGGTCCCACAATCGCCATTAAAACTCCTTCTGGGATAGCAAGATCAATATCCCATAATACGGGTTTGTAATTGTACGCGACTGTTAAGTCATCTATTTGTACAGCTATCTTTTCTTTCATTATTTCAATGCATTTACAATGGTGTTTACATTGTATTCAAACATTCCTATATATGTTCCCTCTATAGTTCCAGGGTTTCCTAAAGCATCAGAATATAAAGTACCGCCAATTATTACTTCATGATCTTTAGATTTCACTGCAGCTTGCAACGCTTCAATAGTACGTTTTGGTACTGACGTTTCAATAAAAATAGCTTTTACTTGGTTTTCTATAATAAAAGCAGCTAACTTCTGAACATCTTGTACACCAGCTTCGGTGGCAGTAGATAGGCCTTGCAAACCAACCACATTAAAAGCGTATTCTTTACCAAAATAACTAAAAGCATCGTGAGCAGTTACCAATATTCTTTTGTCCAGAGGTAAGGTTTCGATGGTTGCTTTTATGTTGCTTTCTAAAATATTTAATTTTTCTAGATATGCCTTCCCATTAGTCTCAAAAGCTTCAGCGTTTTTAGGGTCTAATTCTTTTAGTTTTTCAATAGTAAATAAAGTTACTTGTTTCCAGTTATTTACATTAAACCAGATATGGGGGTCATAATTAGAAGCAAAATAATCAGATCCAATAAGAATGCTTTTGTCCAAAACTTCTCCAACAGCAATTGTTTTTATATTTTGGGTTCCCATTTTCTCAAATACTTCTACTAATTTTCCTTCTAAATGAAGTCCGTTATAAAAAATAACATCGGCATCTACTAATTTTGTGACATCACCTTCACTTGCTTTGTATAGGTGTGGGTCAACACCAGAACCCATTAACCCTTCAACAGTTATTAAATTTCCTCCAATATTTTTTACTAGATCAGTAATCATAGTAGTTGTGGTAACTACATTTAATTTTTGATTTACTTTCTTTTCTTCTTTTTTACAAGAAAAGAAGGTAATTGTTAGTGCTAGAAATATTGTGATTTTTTTGATCATTTTAAATTTTAATTCAATGGTGGTGTTCTAATTTTAAGCTAAAACTATATTTAAAAAAGATATCTAAAAAACTTAATAAGAAGAGGCTATAGTTGAATGCCTTATAATTGTATTAGGTTTAGTATTTTTGTTTAATTATAATAGCAAAACTAAAAAAGTTAGCCATGACTAACAAATTAAATTTGAATAATTTAACAAAAAGTGAAGAAGATTATTTAAAAGCTCTTTTTCAATTATTAGTAGAAGATAATTCCGTAAAGGTTGGAAATAATCAATTAGCAGAATATCTTAAGGTGTCTCCAGCTTCTACTAATAATATGGTTAAAAAACTAAAAGCAAAGAATTATGTAGTAAGTGAGAAGTATGGAAAATTAGAATTAACAGAAGAAGGTAGAGCTATTGCTGTTAGATTGATTAGAAAACATAGGCTTTGGGAAACTTTTTTATATAATTACTTAAACTTTAGTTGGGATGAGGTTCATGAGGTGGCAGAGCAGTTAGAGCATATAAAATCATACAAACTGATTGATGAATTAGATCGGTTTATGGATTTTCCTGAAAAAGATCCACATGGAGAATTAATCCCTACCTCTAAGGGTGAATATAAAGTAGTTCCAAAAATCACATTGTCTTCATTGGAAGAAGGTGCTGTGTGTAAGTTGATTGCTGTAAATGATGGTTCAGTTAATTTTTTGAGGTTTGTATCAGAAATTGGATTGGCTTTAAGCAGTGAGATTAAAGTACTTGAAGTACGAGAGTTCGATAAGTCTATTCGAATACAATTTAACGATAGTATAGAAACAGTAACTAGAAAATTTGCTGATAATGTATTTGTAAAGGTGTTATGACTTAATAATAAATGTTAAAAAAAACAAGACTATTGCGGATTGTGGCTTATACCTATTATCTTTGATGCACACAATCAATTTATGGAGCTTACGTTAAAAAGACCGATCTGTTTCTTTGATCTGGAAACAACCGGTATAAATATTTCTAAAGATCGAATCGTGGAAATCTCTATCCTTAAAGTTTTTCCGAATGGAAATAAGGAAAGTAAGACTTGGCTTGTTAATCCAGAGATGCCAATTCCACCAGAAACTACAGAAGTCCACGGAATAACAAATGAAAAAGTGGCTAATGAACCAACATTTAAGCAATTAGCAACTAAAGTTAGTGATATGATAAAGGGTTGTGACCTAGGAGGTTTTAATTCTAATAGGTTCGATATTCCTTTATTGGCAGAAGAATTGTTGCGTGCTGATGTAGATTTTGACATGAAAAATACGGTAGCGGTAGATGTTCAGACGATTTTTCATAAAATGGAGAAAAGAACCTTAGCGGCAGCTTATAAGTTTTATTGTGATAAAGATTTAGAAGATGCACATTCTGCTGAGGCTGATACTAATGCAACGTATGAAGTTTTAAAAGCACAATTAGATAGATATCCTGAATTAGAAAATGACACGAAATTTTTAGCGGAGTTTAGTTCTAGAAAACAATTTGCCGATTTTGCTGGTTTTATAGCTTATGATAAAGAAGGTAGAGAGATATTTTCTTTTGGAAAGCATAAAGGCAAGTTAGTAGAAAAAGTAATGGAAGATGAGCCTGGTTATTTCGGTTGGTTACAGAATGCAGATTTTCCTTTGTATACTAAAAAAGTTCTTACAGCGGTAAGACTTCGTAAGCTAAATAATAGTCTTAAGCTATAACTGTTATCATCAATTTTTATGAAGATTATTTGTATTGGGCGCAACTATACGGATCATATAGAAGAATTGGAAAATGAAAAACCGACAGACCCTGTTGTTTTTATGAAACCTGATACTTCGATTCTTTTAAAGAAACAACCTTTTTTTATTCCAGATTTTTCTAATGATATTCATCACGAAGTTGAGGTTCTAGTAAAAATTAAAAAATTAGGGAAATATATAGACAAAAAGTTCGCTCATAAATATTATAATGAAATTGGTCTTGGGATAGATTTTACGGCAAGAGATCTACAAAGCAAGCTTAAGGCAAAAGGATTGCCTTGGGAAAAATCTAAGGCTTTTGATGGTGCAGCTGTAGTTGGAAAATGGATTGATAAAAATGAGTTTTCTGATGTGAATAATATCAATTTTCGTTTAGAAAAAAACGAAGAAATTGTACAGGAAGGAAATACAAAGTTAATGTTGTGGAAAATTGATGAGCTTATAGCGTATGTGTCACAATATTTTACTTTAAAAATCGGAGATATTATTTTTACAGGTACACCGGCTGGTGTGGGAGCGGTAAAAACAAATGATAATTTGAAAGGCTTTATTGAAGACAAAGAAGTGTTTTCAATTAAAGTGAAGTAAGTCTAAAGTGTTGATAGCATCTTCTTTGGACTCATATATTCGAAATAACGTTTTCTTACTGTAAAATTTTCGTCTAAAAAAATAATTGCAGGTAAAGAGAAAGGAGTATCCTTTCTAGAAGCTAACAATGCAGGAATTTCGTGGATTGCATTTCTTGAAGTAGTATAATTTTTGTTTGTGAAAATTGAACCGTCAAAAGTAATGGTATCCCTGCTCTCTGCATCCATTTTTACAGCATAATAATCCCTAGATATTTTTTCTATAATTTTTGGTTTCGTATATACAGCTCGATCCATTTTCTTACAGTAAACACACCAATCCGCATAAAAACTAATAATTACTTTTTTAGGCTTTAACGAAAGAGAATCATCTAATTGTTCAAAAGTGATCCAATTAATGGTTTTGTTTTCTTGAGCTTCTGTTTTTAATATTGTTATCAAGAAAAAGAACAGTATGATTTTTAAAAATTTCATTACTAATGAAGTTTACCAAATTTTATACCTATAAAGAATGTTCTTGGGGTTCCAGGACCATAAATATAATCAGAATCCCGAAGTGGTCCGATATCAAAATCATCTTGGTAGCTATTAAATATGTTTTTAATACCTCCGCTAAATGTAATTTGAAAGTTTTCCGAAATATCTGAGTGATATTCAAGTTTTAAATTCATATCAAAAAACGAATCCGTATCTACCAGATCTAAAAAACCGGATTCGCTTATAACTCTGGGAACTGTCATTTCTCCTGTGTAAGTACCAGTAACATCTATGTTAAATCGTTCGCTGGGAATCCAGGATGTATTTAGGTAGCCATATGTATTCGGGTTTCTTACGAATTCGTCCACAACTACATTATTTTCTCCGGGTATACTACCATCTGTTTCAAAAAGTATTTGACTTTTATTATAAGATGCTTTTTGAATGGTTCCTCCAAATTGGAATCGCCATTCTTTTGATGGGGATATACCGATTTCAAAATTAGTTCCAAATACTTTGGCTCCTGATCCATTCCTTACTTCTTCAAGAATAGAGCCATTTTCGAGAATTGCACCGGTGCTAACTAAAGTAAAAGGGTCTTCAAGACTTGTATAAAATCCTTCAAGCAAAAAGTCTGCTTGAACCTTTTGTATATTTTTCGTGTAATTTAAAGAAGCTGTAAATGCATTTGAAAACTCTGTATCTAGGTTTTCTGATAAAATAACAAACTGGGGTTCTCCTCCAACTGATGAGATGTGCAAGTCTTCATTAAATGCTTGTGGGGCTCTAAAGCCTCTAGCATATCCGCCTCTAAATTTTAAAGAATTAAGAATGTTATACGATATAGTTATTCTTGGACTTAGTACAGTTTGTTTTATGGAGACATCTCGAGAAATCCCACCTATATTGTATGCCCCGTCAACATTTACATAATCTAGTCTAGTTCCTAAAAGTGCTGTAAAATCGTTGCTCAGTTTCCATTCATACTGCGCGTAAGAACCAATAGTGTGAACTTGTTGATCAATTAATCGATTATATCCGGCAATAATATCTTCGGTATCGCTAATGTTATACTCTGTTCCTATTGTAATAATATCCTTGTTTTTTAAATTTTGAGTGAATTGAAAACCTGTAAGCAAGGCTAAATCTTTGGTAATTCCGTATGAGTTTAATGCAAGAATACTATCTTGTCTAGTTCTAGAACCTCCTAATCCACCATAATAACTATCTCTATCAGTATATTGCCCAGAGGTATAGATTGATAAGTTGTTTGTTCCTTTTTTGTTTTCCAGTTCGTATGTCAAACCTCCTAAAAAAGTGTTGTGATCTAGTTCTTCTGTAATATCTGTAAAATGAGGAGCAAGGTCAAGACGATCTCCTCCACGGCGATATTCTTTAATAGTGGTTAGATCTAATGAAATTTTACTCCGATCATTTGGTTTTAAGAATGTTTTTAGGCCAAAAGTAGTGTTTTGTAGTGTTGTTAATTCTGTGAATCCGTCATCATTAGCATCAAACTCTTCTCGGTCTCTATTGAGCCCAAATACTGTGATTCCGGACATTAAATCATCGCTTACAAGAGATGCATTGAAGTTTAAAGAACGATCAGGAATTTCTCCATCTATAAGACCAAGATATGTTCCGATTTCCCATGTATTTAAAACTGGGTCTTTGGTTATTATATTTATAGTCCCTGCAATGGCATTAGAACCATAAAGGGCAGAACCACCACTTCGTACTACCTCAATACGTTCAACAATGTTGGTAGGTATTTGTTCTAATCCATAAACACTGTTTAGAGCACTAAAAACGGCTCTACTATTTATTAATACCTGAGTGTAACTACCATCTAATCCGTTAAGTCTTACTTGGGTGAATCCGCAGTTTTGACAATTGTTTTCCACTCTAACTCCGGGAGAATAATTTAAACCCTCGGAGATTGATATTGATTGGGTAGCTTCTAGTAGTTTTGGACTTAAAACATTTACAACCACAGGAGCGTTTTTTCGATTTACTCTATTTCTAGTGGCGCTTACTACGACTTGATCTAGATTTAAACGATCTTCTCTAAGAATGAATTTTTTTACTAGATTATTAGTTGTTATTGTAATGTTTTCTGTCAAAGTCTGATGTCCTAAAGAACTAATTTTTATACGATAATCTCCTACAGGAATATTTTTGATTTCAAAAAAGCCATCCCCGTCTGCAGAGGTATATGTATTAAAAGAAGGATTTGATATTGCTATGTTAGCATAAGGTAAGGAAGATTCGGTTGTATTAATATTACCTTTTAGATTTCCTGTTTGACCTATTAATATATAGGAGTTTATTATGGTTAAGAAGAATAAGAATGGTTTCATATTTAGATACTGCGGCTTCTTTATTAGTTTTAGCAAATTTAAAAAGTTAGTTTAGACTAACAAATTGTTTTAACAAATAATAGATTATATTTTAGTTTAGTTTAAATTTATTAAGTTTTTTATATAAGGATGACCTGTATTTATAATTAGAATAGATCTTTTGATCTCGTTATTTTGTAATTTGATTATAGAATAATCAATGAAATATTTTAGATTAAAGATTGGAGATGTTATCTTTACAGGAAGACCAATTAGAACAGATGCTATAAAAGCACAGTATTTATGGTTGGTTTTATAGAAGGATAATAATTTTTTTCAATTATAATTAAGTAAATGAGCAAAAGTTACAGCTTAGAAAGTGTAAATGAATTGTCGGGTGGCGATGATGAATTTATAACAGTATTGGTGCAAACATTTTTAGAAGAAATACCTCCTGATCTCGCAGGTATGGGGCAAGCGGTTAAAGATAATGATCCAAAGACTGCTTATCAATTCGCTCATAAAATGAAACCTAATCTACAATTATTTGGAATTGATCTTTTAAAAGAAATTAAACAAGTTGAAGCTTGGTCAAAATCTGGTATGGATCAATCTGAAATATCTTCTATTCTTGATCATATTACGGCAACTGTTAATGGTGCGATTGAAGACCTGAAAGTTGATTTTCAATAAATATGCTTGCAGAAATAATTACCATAGGAGACGAAATTCTTATTGGACAGATTGTAGATTCTAATTCCGCTTTTATAGGAAAAGAACTTAATAAAATAGGTGTTGATGTTTATCAGATTACTTCTATTCAAGATGATAAGCAACATATTCTCAATGCACTAGAAGAAGCAAAAAACAGAGTGGATATTGTGCTTATTACTGGAGGCTTAGGACCTACTAAGGATGATATTACTAAACACACTATTTGTGAATTTTTTGATGATGCATTGGTTCAAAATGAAAAGGTTTTACGACATATCGAATCGATTTTCGCAAAGTATATACAAACTCCAATTACTGATATTAATCGAATGCAGGCACTTGTTCCTAGTACTTCTATAGTATTGATGAATCAATATGGTACAGCTCCTGGTATGTGGTTGGAGAAAGATGAGACAGTTTTTGTGTCTATGCCAGGCGTTCCCTTTGAGATGAAAAACCTTATGAAGGATGAGGTGCTACCAAAACTTCAAGAACGATTTGATAGACCATTTATCATACATAAGACAGTGCTTACATATGGATTAGGAGAAAGTGCAATTGCTGAAAAAATAGAGGTCTGGGAAGATAATTTACCAGCCTTTATTAAATTGGCTTATTTACCAAATCTAGGAAGAGTTAGATTGCGACTTTCTGCACGTGGAACAAATGAGAAATTGTTAGTGGATACTATTGAAGAAAGAATTGTTGATTTACAGGTTCTTATTGGAGATATCATTGTTGGTTATGAAGAAGATGAATCTATTGAGGTGTTGATAGGTAGAATATTGACTTCGAGAGGGCATTTTCTTGCTGTTGCAGAAAGTTGTACAGGAGGTAAAATAGCTCAGTCTATTACTTCTTATCCTGGAACATCTTCATTTTTTAAAGGAGGAGCAGTAACATATGCTACTCAATCCAAAAGCGATATTTTAGGGGTTTCAGAGGAAATAATAAAACAGTTTACTGTTACAAGTAAAGAAGTTGCAGAGGCTATGGCGCTGGGCGCAAAAAATAAATTTAAATCTGATTATGCTATTGCTACAACAGGAAACGCTGGTCCAACAAAAGGAGATGGTGATGTAGAGGTGGGCACAGTTTTTATTGCGATAGCTACGCCAGAAAGAGTTTTTTCTGAGAAATTTGTATTTAGTAATAACAGAGAGCGCACTATAGGTAAGGCTGTTAATAAATCTTTCGAGCTTCTTCTTAATGAATTAAACTAGTTTTATTAACCATTTAGTAGTTCTTTTGACCACATTATAGCATCTTCTAAATTGTTGAAATTATAAAAAGGTTTCTTCGCAAAATGCTTTTCAATTTCGGTAGATTTTTCAGTTAATAGGTTATAAGTTATTACTCCGTACCCTTTAAAATTTTCCATATATAAAAATGGACAATCTAAATAATCTGTTGGGATTATAGAATGAGAATTTATTCTATTGGATATGTATGTGAAGGGTTGTCCAGTTCCAAAGTGTTTTTTTACAATAGGGATGAGATCCTGAAGCTTTCCTAATGTAATGGTGACACCTTCTTTTATTTCTGCAATAATATAGTTGTCATAAATATAATAAGTACCTAGTTTCAGATCATATCGTTCTATTAAAGTGTTATTTGTGTTGATGGTCATAACTTTTGTTTTTTTATTAGTTATGATTATGTCGAATTTGTTAAGAGATAATTTCTTTTTAAGTGTTGAATTTCAGTATTTTATGAAATTTTTATGAATTTCAAACGTTTTAGTTAGTGAGGATGATTAATAAATTATTCTAATATTCAAAAAGATTTAATACGATTAATTTAAATAGTAAAGAACTAGTTCTTTTTTGGAAAGTTTAACTGTTTTTAGTTCTATTTTATTTCATAGTATGAATCCAAAGTCTATAGTGGTTTAATGAGTTCATGTACCCAAAGCAAAGCTTCATCTAGGTTATCAAAGATTTTAGTTTCATTTTCTAGAAAAGACTGTTCAAGAGTAGCTACCTTGGTGTTAATTGCATCATAAGTTACTACACCATACCCAATGAAATTGGGAAATAATTTAGAAGATTTAAAATGTCCAGTAGGAACAAACGAATATGAATTTTTTCTATTAGAAATATATACAAATGGAGTAGAGGTACCGTAATAAGAATGAATTATCTCAAATAATTCATTGCAATTTTCGAAGGTTAGGGTAACCCCTTCTTTTATTTCAGAAATAATATGATTCTTGTAAAAGTAAAATAATCCAATAGCAAGCTCATGCTTGTGAAGAAGCTTTTTGTTAAAATCATAAATCATGTCTAAATAAAACGTTTTCCAATTACCGTTGTAATATACTGATTTTTATAGGTAAAAATCAATATAATTGATTTTAAATAAGATAAATTTATTTTTTTAGTTAATTTTTTAAAAATAATAAAATATTATAATTAGTTTAATCAACTTTAATTATTTCATCTACCCAAAGCACCGCTTCTTTTAGATTATCAAATATTTTGGTAGGAACATTAAGAAAAGATTGCTCTAAAGAAGCTATTTTGCTATTAATTGCATTGTAAGTTACTACACCATATCCTTTTAAATTTGGAAATAACTTGGCAGATTTGAAATGAGTTGTGGGTTCAAAAGAGTAAGAATTGATTCTATTTGTAATATATATAAAAGGGGTGTTATTTCCATAATACTCCTTTGCTAACAAAAATAATTTATTAGAGTTGTCATAATTTACGGAAGCTCCCTCTTTCATTTCAGAAATCAAGTAATTTTTATAAAAATGAAAAGTTCCTATATCAAGCTCATGTGTGCGAATGAAATTATTACTGTTGTCCGGTAGCATCGCATTATTTTTTTTCTAATATACAATTTAGACGTTATATAATGGTAATAAATAGAAAGGTATTTTATGTTTTCCTTAACAGTATTTAAGTGATTGGTTTTTTTGAAATAAATCTTTTTACAAAAAAAAGCGGATCCTAAGATCCGCTTGTTTACTACTCAATTACCCCATATCAAGTAGTTAGTTACAGTTATGAAAACTAACTGGTGTAAAATTAATTTTAATCTTTGATTTACTATATAGGTATAAATACGTGTTTTTAAATAGAAGGAGTTGATATAGTTAAAAACTAATAGTAGTATCTTTGTATTATCTTATTATAAGGTGCTTTTTTTACATTAATGCCTTTAATAGTAGCTTAGTAATACTGTAAAAGAGTTTTTTTGGAAAAAACAGAAAAAATTACAAAACTATTATTGGTGGTTCGGTAAATAATTCGTTAATTTGCACCCTGTTTTGAAATAATACCAAAATTAAGAAGAGATGTCAAGAGTTTGCGAGCTTACAGGTAAAAAAGCGATGGTGGGAAATAACGTTTCTCATGCGATGAATAAAACAAAACGTAAATTCAACGCGAATTTAATTAAAAAGCGTTTTTATATTCCTGATGAAGATCGTTGGGTAACACTTAAGGTGTCTACTGCAGCGTTAAAAAATATAAATAAAAACGGTATTGCTGCTGTTTTAAAAGAAGCAAAAGCTAAAGGTTTCTTAACAAAATAATTCAGCTTCTAAAAAGATACTATAATGGCAAAGAAAGGTAATAGAGTTCAGGTAATCTTAGAATGTACAGAGCATAAAGCTTCTGGTAAACCAGGTACATCAAGATATATTACAACGAAAAACAAAAAGAACACTCCTGATAGAATGGAAATAAAGAAATTTAATCCTATTCTTAAAAAAATGACTGTTCATAAAGAAATAAAATAAGACAATGGCAAAGAAATCAGTAGCATCGTTACAGACAGGATCAAAGAGATTGACCAAAGCTATTAAAATGGTTAAATCTCCAAAAACGGGAGCATATACTTTTGTAGAGTCTATTATGCAGCCTGATGCAGTGAATGACTTTTTTAAGAAAAAGTAATTCGTAAGAAAATATTTTAAAAAGAAGCCGTTTCAATTTAATTGGAATGGCTCTTTCTTTTTATATTTATACGATTTTATGGATATATCCATATTTAACTTATTAGCATTCTGAATATAACACATGAGTTTGTTTAAAAAAATATTCTCTTCTGAGAAAAAAGAAACCCTGGATAAAGGGTTAGAGAAATCTAAAACCACCTTTTTTTCTAAATTAAGTAAGGCAGTTGCCGGTAAATCTAAGGTAGATGATGATGTATTAGATAACCTTGAAGAAGTTTTGGTTACTAGTGATGTGGGAGTGAAAACTACCATAAAGGTTATAGAAAGAATAGAAAGCCGTGTAGCAAAGGATAAATATTTAGGTGCAGAAGAATTAAACCAAATTCTTAGAGAAGAGATTGCGGGCTTACTTTCTGAAACTAATTCAGGAGAAGCTACAGATTTTGAGATTCCAGCAAATAAAAAACCATATGTTTTAATGGTGGTAGGAGTAAATGGTGTTGGAAAAACTACTACTATTGGTAAATTGGCTTATCAGTTTAATAAAAAAGGTTTAAAAGTAGTTTTAGGTGCAGCTGATACGTTTAGAGCAGCCGCAATAGACCAGTTGCAAGTTTGGGCAGATCGAGTAGATGTTCCTATTGTAAAGCAAGATATGGGTAGTGATCCGGCTTCTGTTGCCTTTGATACGCTAGAATCTGGAGTAAATCAAGATGCAGATGTGATTATTATAGATACAGCCGGTAGATTACATAACAAAGTAAACTTGATGAATGAATTAACCAAAGTAAAGCGAGTAATGCAGAAAGTAGTAGGAGATGCTCCTCATGATGTTTTATTAGTTTTAGATGGTTCTACTGGTCAAAATGCATTTGAACAAGCAAAACAATTTACAGCTGCTACAGAAGTAACTTCATTAGCTGTCACTAAATTGGATGGAACGGCAAAAGGAGGAGTTGTTATTGGAATTAGTGATCAATTTCAGATTCCTGTAAAATATATTGGTGTAGGAGAAGGGATTGAAGATCTTCAGGTATTTAATAAATACGAATTTGTAGACTCCTTTTTTAAGTAGTAAATACTGTTACCGAATAGTTAAAAAGGTGTTATGCTATAAGCATAGCACCTTTTTTTTATATTTTCAGTTTTGAAAATACCTTGATAACCTCCGTTCAATGAAGAAAGTACTATATTTTTTAATATCAGTTTTAATTTTTGTTTCTTGTAAAAAAGAAAAAGAGAAATCGCAAAAAGAGTTGCAACCTAAAGTAATTTGGGAATCTTATGATGAATCGGAAGATTTAAAAGCAACACTAGATTTAGAGCAATCAAGAATGCATTTGAAACTTATAAATTCTAAAGTTTTAAATAAAAACAATATATGGAAGGATGTAGAATCGGAGTTAGATTATTTTTCGGAGGAAAATTATAATAGATTAAAAGAATATATCCTTGAAAAGGATATTCCATCTATTCAGAGAAGTATAAAAGAAGGTAAATTATCATACGAAGAATTGACCAAGTTTTATATTTATAGAATTCGAAAATATGAAAGTGACAACTCACTTTCTTTAAATGCGTTGATATCTTTAAATCCAAAAGTAGTAGAACAGGCAAGAGTATTGGATAAAGTTGATAAAAATATCATTGATATTAATTCAGTTTTTGGAATGCCAATCATACTAAAAGATAATATTGGTGCTAATAATATGTATACAACTGCGGGTGCTATAGCGTTGCGAAAGAATAAGACAAAAAATGCTTTTATAACGAAACGTTTATTAGATCAAAATGCATTAATTTTAGGTAAAGCAAACCTTAGCGAGTGGGCATATTTTCTTTGTATTGGCTGCCCTGTTGGATATAGTGCGATAGGAGGTCAAACTCTTAATCCATATGGTAGGATGGTTTTCGAAAGCGGAGGATCTAGTTCTGGTAGTGGTGCCGTTGTTGCTGCGAATTTTTGTGTCGCCGCTGTGGGAACAGAAACTAGCGGATCTATTTTGTCGCCGTCTAGTCAGAATTCTGTAGTGGGGCTGAAGCCCACAATAGGAGTATTGAGTAGATCCGGGATTGTTCCCATATCCAGCACGTTGGATACTCCAGGACCAATGACAAAAAGTGTGATAGATAATGCAATTTTGTTAAACGCCATGGTTGGTAAAGATCCAAACGATTCTGCTTCGATTTCTTCCGAAAAAGATTTTATGAAGTCCATAAAAGATTCGGCTCTTAAGGGAAAACGTTTTGGAGTTATTAAAAGTTTTTTACAAGATTCTTTGTACCTGCAGGCAATTGACAAGATTAAAATTGCTGGTGGAGAGATTATAGGGATTGAACGAGAGCAACCGTCGTTACCGGGATTTCTTAGCATTCTGAATGTGGATATGAAAAATGATCTTCCCGAATATATTAGGTTGTATGCCAGTGAAAACATAGATTTAAAAACGGTACAAGATGTAGTGACATTTAATTTAGAAGATACACTTACTAGGATTCCGTATGGACAAGGCATATTCGGAGGAATCATAAACGATAGTACTACCGTAGAAGATGTAAAAGGAATAAAAAATGATCTTAAAGCTATGGCTCGTGGATATTTTGACTCTCAGATTGATCAATATAACCTAGATGTTTTTTTATCCATAAATAATTATCATGCGGGTTATGCTGCGGTAGCTAAATATCCGGCTTTAACTGTACCTATGGGATATACAGATAAAGGAGAGCCTAAAGGACTTACTTTTATATTAAAACCTATGTTAGAAAATAATTTACTTCAATTAGGATATGGATATGAATTAATTTCTAAAGAACGTAAGATCCCTGAAAAGTATAACTAATTAATTAACTCGTTAATTTTAACCCATAAATCATTATCAAAACTCGATGGACCTAATAAAGCTTGTCCTGCATCATTTCCCATTCTTACAATTACCAAATTCTGACTAGGAACTACATATAGCTTTTGATCATCTTTACCAAGACCGGCAATAAGATCATCTGGAGCGTCTGGCATCAATTCTCCAGAAAATTCATTTTCAAATGCGGGTGCTCTAAAGCTTGATTTACCATTTAGCCACCATAAATACCCATAAGATTCATTGAGGTTTTGAGAAGTAGTGGTCATTTCTGTAAAGTAGTTTTGATCCGTTAGAATTTGATCAGTATCCCAGGTTCCTTTATTTAAATTTAATAGACCAAAACGTGCCATACTGCGTGCATTACTGTAATACACGTTCGCAAAACCAAGACGAATCCAAGTACCGTTCATACCAATCCTATCACGTATTGTGGTGTTATAATAGGTTTTAAAATCCACTTGAGTGGCTCCTTCTATGATACCATCTAATATTGTATATGCCGCATTATGATAGTACCAGAAATCATTAGGGTCGTTGAGGTAGGTTAAACATTCAAAATCAGTACAGTTTTGATTGGAAACATTATAATCTAAACCAGTTGTCATGGTTAGGTGATTTTTTATAGTAATAGATTGTTCCTGAGAAGCGGTTATATTTGCCCATTGTGTTCCTAAATAGGTAGCAGAAGATTCGTTAATATTTAATAAACCGTTTTGTTGCGCAACTCCGATTGTAAATGCAGTTAATGTTTTTCCAGTGGAGTACCAAGGATTATTATCTGAGGATGTTGCTCCATTAAAGTATTTTTCGATTACAATTTTTCCGTTTTTAAGAATTATAAATGCTTTGGTGTTTTTTTCTTCAAGAAAATCATATAGTGGTTGTTCCGCATTGATATTCCATTCTAAATCTTGAATTGAAGTATTTTCCCATTCTTCAGAGTTAATAGGCGGGAAATATAATTCATCTTGATTTGGATCTGGTTCTTCTGTAATTACTTCTTCAGTATCATCAGAACAAGAAAGCATACTGCTTAATAAAAGGAATAGAAAAGGAATCGTTTTAGTTTTCATAGTTGGGGGAGTATGAAGTTTAGACTACACAATATACAAAAGGTTTAGTTTACTTTTTTTAGTTGATTGACTTATTAGGAATTATGTACTAAAACTTTGGTTATTCATTGTATCTTTGCACACCTTTATTCAGATGATATGAGAACAAAGACTTTAAAAAAGAATAAGATTAATGTAGTTACATTAGGTTGTAGCAAGAATGTGTATGATAGTGAGGTTCTTATGGGACAACTAAAGGCCAACAATAAAGAAGTGGTTCATGAAGAAGAAGGAAATGTTGTTGTAATTAACACTTGTGGTTTTATAGCAAATGCTAAAGAAGAATCTGTTAATACTATCTTAGAGTACGTTCAGAAAAAGGATCAAGGTGTTGTAGATAAAGTTTTTGTTACAGGTTGTTTGTCCGAAAGGTACAAGCCTGATTTGCAAAAGGAAATTCCGGATGTAGATCAATATTTTGGTACTACAGAACTACCAGGATTATTAAAAGCTTTAGGAGCAGATTATAAGCATGAACTTATTGGAGAAAGATTAACAACAACTCCTAAGAATTATGCGTATTTAAAAATTGCCGAGGGATGCGACCGCCCTTGTTCTTTTTGTGCTATTCCGTTGATGCGTGGGAAACATAAATCTACTCCTATAGAAGAATTGGTTACGGAGGCAGAGAAGTTAGCTGCGGATGGAGTAAAAGAATTGGTGTTGATTGCTCAGGATTTAACATATTATGGGTTAGATTTATATAAAGAAAGAAAGTTAGCAGATTTACTTCGCGCATTGGTAAAGGTTGATGGTATAGAATGGATTCGATTGCATTATGCATTTCCTACAGGATTTCCAATGGAAGTATTAGAAGTAATGCGAAAGGAACTCAAAATCTGTAATTACATAGATATACCTTTACAGCACATAGCTGACCCTATTCTGAAATCAATGCGAAGAGGAACTACTAAAGCTAAAACTACAAAGCTTTTAAAGGAGTTTAGAGCAGCTGTTCCAGAAATGACAATTCGTACTACATTGATTGTCGGATATCCTGGAGAGACACAAGAAGATTTCGAGACGTTAAGGGATTGGGTAAAAGAAATGCGTTTTGAACGTTTAGGTTGTTTTACATATTCTCATGAAGAAAACACACATGCTTTTAACCTTGAAGATGATGTGCCAGAGGAAGTAAAAATGGACCGTGCCAATGAGATAATGGAGATACAGTCGCAAATCTCTTGGGAATTAAATCAACAGAAGATAGGGCAAGAATTTAAGGTTGTTATTGATCGTAAAGAAGGACAATACTTTGTGGGTAGAACAGAGTTTGATTCTCCGGATGTTGATAACGAGGTTTTAATAGATGCTTCTAAGTTTTATCTAAAAACAGGAGAATATACAACTGTTAAGATATATGAAGCGGAAGATTTTGATTTATATGGAGAAGTTGTTTAATTAACTTTCTAATACGATTCTTTAATATGATTCTGTTATTGCTATTAGGATTTTATTAATGAATGATTATCAAATGTTATCCATCAGCACTTATTTTATTATTTTTTTACGAAATAGCGCTCTCTGCAGGTTTTATATTGTTGTAAAAAAATAGAATATCAGACTCTATAAACTTTTAGATGATACAGTTTAAAACAAAAAAAATCGAGGATTTTAATGATCCTCGATTTTGTCGCGTAATACTCTTTAGATTTTTTGGCTAATTCTAATTATGAGAGAACTTTATTTCTTTATTTTATTAAGGGACAAAGTTTTATAGTTAACGCTGTATTTTAAATTTAATTTTATTCGGGCGCAAAAGTATTTAAAAAAGAGATACGAAATTCTTAATTTTAGATGATGCTCATTATAGTAATATAGTTAAGGGAAATGATACCTTGAGATTTTCGTAATGTAGAAAAGGCAAGGGTTAAGATATCATTAGTATAATAAAAAAAACTACTATTGGAATGTATTTTTTTTAGGTTTTTATTGAATTAAGTTCATTGTTGTTTTCTTTAAAAAAAAATCAAACTTAACAATTTGATAATATTGAGTTTTAAATATTAGATTGTATTAATATTTTTGTGGCAAAAGAACTAATACTCTAATTATAATGTATTAATTGAGGTTTATCCTGTTTAGGGGTAAATAGATTTCTCAAAATATTAATAGAGGTCTGGGTATTTCAACTCGAGCCCTCTATTAATATGTTGGTTTTATGTATTAAATAGTTTCGAATAATTCATTCAAAGGTTTACGCACTTTTGTATCATGCTGAGTTAGATCTTCTTCAGAACGATATCCAATTGTGGCAATAACTGCCGCGGAAAGTCCTTTTTCGGATAAACCTAATATCTCATTATATGCTTCGGGTTCAAAACCTTCCATCGGACAGGCGTCAATTTTAAGTTCTGCACAGGCAGCCAATAAGTTTCCTAATCCAATATAGGTCTGTTTTGCAGTCCAAGCTTTCATGACTTCACTAGGTAATTCCGTAATTTTAGATTTCATAAAATCACCATATCTTTTTAGGTTATCCAAGTTTAATTCTTGTGTATCAGCTTTCAACTTTAGATAATCATCGATTATTTTTTCATTTACAGTTGTATAATTGCAAAATACAATTAAATGTGATGCGTCTACAACTTGCGTTTGTCCCCATGATTTAGGCTGTAATTTTTGTCGAATTTCTGGATTTGTTACGATTAATATTTTATATGCTTGTAAACCATAAGATGAGGCTGAAAGAGAAATTGCTTCTTTAATTTTTACGAGATCAGATTCTGATATTGTTCTGTTTGGATCAAATTTTTTGGTGGCGTACCTCCAATTTAGGCTTTCTAATAATTTCATAATTTATAGTTTTATTGTGTGATAGGAACTTCCATCAATAGTATTTTAGAAGATTCGTTTGATCTAATTTGAAGTTGTTCTATATCCCAGATTCCTAACCCATCTCTTTTATCTAATACTGTTCCTTCTATAGAAATGTTTCCTTCTAGCATAAAAACGTATACGCCATTTTCTTTGTTTTTTAGTGTGTACGTATGTGTACTATCTTTTTCTAAACTACCAATATGGAACCAGGCATTTTGATGAACCCATACACCATCATCCTCTTTATTTGGGGATAATATTTGATATAGGTTATTTTTTATGTTTTCTTTATCTATGGTAACTTGATCGTATCTAGGAGTTACATCTTTTTGGTTGGGAGTAACCCATATTTGTAAAAACTTTACTTTTTTGTCAGTGTTTTTATTGTATTCGCTATGAAATACACCTGTACCAGCGCTCATTACCTGAATATCACCTTCTTTAATTACAGTAGTATTCCCCATACTGTCCTTATGTTCTAGATCACCTTCAAGAGGTATAGAGATAATTTCCATGTTATCGTGTGGATGTTTGCCAAACCCCATCCCTGCAGAGACTGTGTCATCATTAAGAACTCTAAGTGCACCAAAATTCATTCTTTCTGGGTTGTAATAACTTCCAAAACTAAAAGAGTGATGGGAGTTTAACCAGCCAAAATTTGCTGTTCCTCTTGTGTTTGATTTATGCATGATCGTTTTCATAATATATTCCTTTCTTTATAATTCTTTTACAAAGGTCAATTTTTGAATGATAATTTAAAATATGAGAATACGGAGGAATATTGTAAAAATCAGATCTTTAGCTTTTTTGTCTAAAGTTTGAAGGAGTAATATTTGTGCATTTTTTGAAAAAATTACTAAAATTAGCTGGTTCACTGAACCCAAGATCATATCCAATCTCCTTTGTCGTTTTGTCAGAAAAACTTAATAGCCTTTTTGCAGCTATAATAATTCGAGATTGTAAATATTCCTTTGCAGTTTTCCCTACAAGTGATTTTATAGTTCTGTTTAGGTGATCCGGAGTCACGTGCAATACTTTAGCATATTGATGTACTTTGTGCCATTCGAAAAAATGCTGCTCTACTAAGTTTTTATATTCTTTAAGTATCATGGATCCCGCCTGTAATTGTTGCGGATCTTTTGGATGAATAGCACAAACATTATTACTGTAAATCAAAAAAAGTTTTAAAAGTGCTCCTATCGCTTCTAATTTAAACTTGGAATCAGAATGATGTGTTTCGAAGATTTGTGAACTGTAAAAGTTCAATTGCTTTAATTGTTCATTATTTAAAGAAAGTGGAGGAGTATAGCCATAATCCTGAAAAAGATTAATATCCTCTATAAATCTATAATTGATATTGTTTTTTACTAGAAACTGTTGGGAAAATGTAATTACCCAACCATACGATTTTTGTTCTTCTTTGATTTGATGGACTTGCCCTGGACTTAGAAAAAAAGCTTGTTGGTCTTTTAGTATAAATTCGTTGAAATCTATAATATGTGCACCCTTAGCTTTAGAAACTAAAATGATAATATAAAAATCATGTCTATGAGGTAAATCTGCTTTACCAGCCTTTTCATCATAAATGTCTTCCATTTTTTTGATGTCAAACACTATATGATTATCTATTTCATCAGTAAGTTTATACGTCTTAATAGAAGTCATTCGTTAATCGTGGATAAAACTATTTTTTGTTTTAATATACGATTCTATATTATAATTTTGACTAACCATAAATAGAATAATTTATAGGTAATTGTTTTTTAACTATTTAGGAAGTATATAAGTGAAATAGTTATAATTAAAAAGGGAAAGCTTAGATCAGCTTTCCCTTTTTAATAAATATCAACTCTTTTTAAAAAAAGAGATATGTGTTATGACTAGTTGTTACCGTCGATAATGATATCACCGTCAGTGTTTTCATCATCTGTATCGTTTTCATTGTCATTGTTATTGTTTTCTTCTTCATTGAAAACTTGACTTTCAATTGTTTCGTTTTCACAAGAAACGAATGTTGTAGCTAATACGAATACTAATAAGAATGTAAATTTTTTCATTTTGATTTGTTTTATTATTTTAATTTTATTTTGAGGTATTATATTTTTAGTCTCCTAATCCGTGATTATCCTCTTCGTGGATATGTACGATTTCTGGTTTATCATTTTCTTCACTAATAAATGTTTCTTCTTCAACAGAAGATTTTTCACAAGATGCAAGTGCAATAACTAGCATAAACAGAAATGGGATTTTTTTGATCATTTTAGTAAAAATTAATTATGTTTTGTTCTACTTTTTCAAAATCGAGTGCAAATGTATTCAAAAAACTAAATGTAAATCATAAAATTATCTTAACACCCCTTTGTTTACGGGCTTTTGAAGAAAAACACGGTGTTTAGTCTTTAACAAAAAAGAGAAAAAAATCAATATTCAATATGCTATTGAAATGAATCTATAAATTATATGTAGTTTTTAGCTGTTTGTATTGAGAATGTGATAAAAGTATAAAAACAGCTGAATTAACAATATGGTAATATTAGGGCCTTAAATTATATATAAATTGATGTATTATTACTTAAAATAGAAATAATATGATAATATGTCAATAAAAAACAATGTTAACAAAACTATTATATGTATAAATTCCCTCTTTTTGTATAGTCGTTAATCTCGAGACTTAAGAAAATCCTTTAATAATACTTATTTATCTAAAATTAGAAGATTGAGAATGTTATTAAAGTAACTTTTTAGGATTCTAAATTTAAAATTTTCATCATTTCTGCTCCGATTCCTGTTTCAAATGGATGTGTACTTGTAGCTAATAGGTCAGCAGTTTTGAAATAACCTCCATATGTATATATGGTAGCGTTTATGTCAGCACCTTGGTCAATTAGAAATCGTGTGATTTCTGGAAGATTTTTGGGAACTTTTTGTCTCCACATTTCTACACCATTACTAGCTGTATAAATTAATAGTGTTGCTTTGTGACCATATTTTGATGTTCTTGTTACTAAATCGGGATAGCTGGTGATTAGTTTTTTTAATTCTTTAAAATCACCGTTAACTAATAAATTGATTGCTTTTTCAAAATTTTGATCATAAGAATCTTTTAATTTTTCTACTTCACTCCAATTTTTGAAACCATATTCATTTGCTATAGTGGTTCTGCAATCGTTAATTGTAAGGTTAAGTTTTTTTAATTTTTTAATAGACTGCCCTAAATAGTCTGGATGGTAATTATTTATTTCACGGAAAACCACATCTCGATTTTCTAACATACCCTCAAGCATTCTATTAGCTATTTTGTCTAAATGATCTCTGACCAGAGGATAAGAATCAGTTTGATAAAGAAGATTTCCATAAAAATTAGTTATTTCCATCATACCTTATTCATATGTAAATCTTCTTTATCTTTTAAAAATAGTGTACCTATAAAACTGTAGGTTGCGTGCCTGTGACGGTAATACCTAATTCACTCAGGTTAGCTACTTTTTTAGGATTGTTAGTTAGCATGGTTATAGAAGTAACTCCAAGATCAGTTAGGATTTTAGCAGCAGGAGAGAAGTCTCTGGCGTCTTTTTTAAATCCTGCCGCTTCATATGCTTCTGGTTGCGATAGACCACGTTTTTTGTGTTCAATGCTTTTTAATAGTGCATAATGTCCATTAGATTTACCTTCCTGCTCTAACCAGATAATAATTCCCGTTCCTTCTTTTTGAATTATTTGTTGTGAAATTTCCATTTGTTCACGACAGTCACATTCTATACTATTAAAATGATGTGCAAAAATACAAGAGGAATGAACTCTACATAATACATCTGCTTGATCCTTTACATCTCCCATAACGAGTGCAAAAGATTCTTTTTGACCATCATAAAATAAAATTTCACGATATTCTCCAAATTTGGTTTTAAGGTTAGTTTCTGCTAATCTAATAATCACTTTAATTATTTTTTAAAATTCAGTATTAATCTTTAACGATTTGGTTTTCTTTATTAAGTAGTATTGGGGTGCCGAATCCGAGTTGTTCTAGTTTTTTCATTTGAGTTTTAGCATCTCCCACCACTAGATATATCATTTTATTGGGGTCAAGGTATTGATTGGCTAGTTTTTTAACCTCTTCGACTGTCATATTATTTACAACTTCTTCTCGCTGTGTAATATAATTATGAGGATATTTTAGTGTACTTATATTAGTTAGTATGTTTAATTTAGCACCTAAGGTTTCAGAAGCTCTGGCATTACTTTTAATCAAAGAACTTTTTGTGATCTCTAGGTCATCTGCGTTATAATTTTTCCCATATTTTTCTAAAATTTCTTTCACCAAACTAGTAGATTCGTACGTGACATTGGATCTCACTCCACTAGAGATAACAAAAGAACCCTGCGTTGGTGTACCAGAAAAACCAGATCCAATACCGTATGTATATCCTTTACCTTCTCTTAATTGTTGAGTAAGTTGGGATGCAAATCCACCACCACCTAATCGATAGTTCATAATACTAACAGGGTAATAATCTTTATCTGTAGCAGGCATCGCACGATATCCAAAACGTAACATGGATTGCTTAGCGCCAGGAACGTCATAAAAATATACTTTAGATCTTTCCGGAGAAGCTGGAGCTTTAAGTTCTGGGAATCTCACTTCTTTTGGAACCCAATTTTTATTAAGTTCGGTAAGAGAAGTGGTTACTTGTTCCTTAGAGATATCACCAGCAATATGTAATTTGGTTACAGATGGCGAAAGATTATTATTATAATATTTCTTAAGATCTTCTATTGTAATTTCTTTTACAGAATCTTCTGTACCTAAATTATTATGCGAAAGTATATGATCTTCTCCATAAATTAACTTTGCATACTCATTACTAGCGATACTACGAGGACTTGCTTTTTGCTGTTGTATTTGGCTGATAACGCTCTGCTTTATTAGTCCAAATTCTTTTTCGTCCCATCTAGGCTCTAATAGAATCTCCTTAATCAATGCAACCGTTTTGTCATAGTTTTTAGAGAGTGTGCTTCCACTGATAACAATATTTTCATCTGTTGCATAAACATTTAATATTGCACCAAGACTTTCTATAGCATTTTCTAATTCTTCGGCAGTTTTGCTTTTTGTTCCCTTAGTCATTAATTCTGCTAGGAGATTAGAAACACCAACTTTATCAGGTTTTTCTAATAATAAGCCACCTCTAATATTCATCCTAAACTGGACTAAAGGGACTTCATCATTTTCAATTCCATAAACTTTTATACCAGAGGTAAGGTTATCTTCCCATACTTCTGGAACGGTCACTTTTGGGGTGTCTCCATATGCGGGTTCTATGGATCGGTCAAAACTAGAAGGTGTCTTATCATAAGTAGCCACTATACTTGCATCAAAATTTTCTTCTGCTCCTTCGATAATTTTTTCCTCTACAACTTCAGCTAATGTAGAGTTGTTTAAAATTAAATCTGTTTGCCCAATAGGAACAAAACTAGTAGCTACGTAATGTTTTCCTTTTATATATTGATTATATACTCGCATGATATCATCTGTAGTTACAGCAAGTATGTTTTTGATATCTTGGTTTATAAAACCTGGGTCCCCAGCAAAGATCTCATATTGTGCTAATTGAAACCCTTTACCCAATACACTGGATAAGCTATTGTAAAAATTAGTTTCTAAACCTGCTTTTATTCTATCAAGATCCTTCTGGGAAATTCCTTCTGTTTCGAACTTAGTAAAAGATTCTTGTATTGCTTTATCCACTTCATTTAGATTTACTTTTTCGAATCCTCTTATAATTAATCGAAATTGACCAGCTAATTCGGATCCATAATGAAACATGGTAACATTAGGTGCTAGTTGTTTATCTTCTACAACAACTTTGTTGAAAGGAGCTTTTTTTCCTTCTGATAGGTAACTTGATAATACATCCAATGCATAAGAATCTGGATGATACTGGTGCACTGCAGGCCAAGTCATAGTTAGTTGAGGAAGTCGAGCAAAATTGTCCTCGTAATACAATTTCTTAGTTTCACTTAATGATGCTGGTAGTTTTTTTAAAGGTTCGATATCTTCTCCCTTTTTAATTTCATCAAAGTACTTATGAACCCATTCTTTCGCCTGAGCGGTATCAAAATCTCCAGCAATAGTAAGCGTTACATTATTTGGTACGTACCATCTATTGTAAAAATCTTTTACATCCTGTAATGTAGCATTTTGAAGATCTTCTAAAGATCCTATCACCTGCCAATTGTATGGATGATTTTTTGGAAACATATTTTTATCTATTACATAAGATACGTGTCCGTATGGTCGGTTATCTACACTTTGACGTTTTTCATTTTTTACAACTTGTTTTTCTTTTGCTAAAACAGGATCGGTAACCGTATTTATGAAGAATCCTAGTTTGTCTGCTTCTGCCCAGATCATTTTTTCTAAGGCATCTTTAGGTACAGTCTGAAAATAATTTGTACGATCTCTACTTGTAGAACCATTTGCTCCAGACCCTCCTATACGGGCACTCATTTTATCAAGTCCTCCTTTACCTAGGTTTTCTGACTCAAGGAACAATAAATGCTCGAATAAGTGTGCAAAACCAGTTCTTCCTTCAATTTCTCTAGCAGAACCCACATGAGCAGTTAGCGCAACTGCAACTACAGGATCAGAGCGATCTATATGTAAAATAACTTGTAAACCATTATCTAAGGTAAATTTTTCAAAATCAACTTTGAATTCTTTTGTTTCTGATGATGTCTCCGTATCTGTGATAGTTACAGGAGTATCTTTTTTACAGGATATTAGGCATCCAATAAATAAAAGCGATAGTGCTAAAATTTTGATTGTTTTCATAATTGATGAGTTTACGTTTGTTTGTTATTTTTAGGGTTTGATTCGTTTAAAATTATAAGTTTTTGCCAGATCTTTCTGCTAAGTCCAGTGGTAAGTACTTCGATTTCATTTGCTGCCTGTACCACATTTTCGTCTGGCAAACTCTGAGAGTATAGTGCAGCTACTTTTCCTACTAGTGCCATAGCCTCAGAACAATAATCTAGATATCGCTGGAGTTCGAATCTTGTAAAAGTTCTTTTTGGTGAATTTTCTGTTGCAGATTCTGGTAAATCAGTTAGATTAGGGTCTTTAGTTAGTTGATGCATATCAATTACGTGTGCAATTCCCCTAAGTTCATTAAGAGCTTTTAAGGCTCGTTTTGTTTTTAATCTTGATTCTAAGGTTATCAAGAAGAAAATTGCAGCACCAATAAGTACAATATCATTAAAGATAGCTTCTGATAATGCAACAATATTACTGAGAGTAGTGTTTTTTATTTCTAAATCTACATATGTTATACTATATATTAAACCTCCTAATCCAATAAGAATTACCAAATAAGCAAAGATTCTTAATGATAGATTGGGTTTCGAAATCCAATCTATATTTTGTTTACTATCTAGTGTAATTTGTAGAAAATTATGACATACTTTTTTTAAGCCTGAATTAGGAAATCTATCTTCGATACGTTTTTCTAGTAGAGAAATTGTATCTATTATTTTTTCAGGTTGTAGCTGTACGTTTTTATCCATTTATTTAATTAAGCAGGAAGCCTTTTTATAATAAACTTTATTTGTCCTCGATGATTAGATTCGTGCTCACAAACATGAAACCATTTTGCATAATTATTTGTGGGTTGATTACTAAAAAAGGGTTCAGATTTCATGATCCAAGTATCATCTCTTTTTGCAAATTCTTTTTTAGTTACTTCTCTTACTTCTTCAAGTGTTTTTAGATAATAATCAATTGAATTTCCTTTAATTATTTCTCTTCCTTTTTTACCTAAACCACTCGCAATATTCCATTCTTTTTTAATGTCATCGTCCCATTTACCCCAAGAAATTTCATCAAAAGTATTAAGCTGATAGTATCTTTCTGTGGCTGCTAAATGTAATAACATAGCACCAATAGAATTAGATTGCTCATCAATTTGAAAATCCAATTGTTCTATCGTAAGATCTTTTACTGTTCTGATTACCCAAGCTCTCATCATAGTCATAGTAGATAATAAAGTGCCTATCTGAGGTGAATACCCTTTTTGAGGACCTACCAGATAGATGTTGTCAGCAGTGTTTAGAGAAAGATCCTCATTTGTAAAACTCATCAATGGGGTAGCCGCAATACCAGCCGCCAGTATTGATGATCCTTTAATGAATTTCCTCCTAGTAGTAGTCGATTCTTTTTTCATCTTTGAGTTTTTTGTTTTCTATGTCTGAATATATTGAATCATGCGTCCAGAAATGTTTAGTTCTTTTACTAGCTAAAGTCTAAACTTGTTATTATTAGTAAGGAAAATTGCGTTGACAAAAAACAATTTTCCATTTTCCCAGAAAGATCTAAACAATGGATTGTCTACCATGTATATGATACTTCCACTACCCATTCTCGCTTCACCAAAAACTAAAGAGTTCTTAAGTCCTTTAAAGGCATCTTTTCCGGAAAAACCAGATACACTCGTTGGCTCTTTCATATAAGCAACATTATATCCGTCTTTTAAAAATTGGTAAGAACTGCTACCTAATTTTAAACTAAAATAAGTGTCTTCGTACCCAAAAGCTAAAGGGTGAGAAGTGTCTACTTGAGTTTTGTAAATACTTCCAGTAATGAAATCTTTAACTCGCTCACGTTCGCGTTTATCATAAGGTACTAGATTACCCAAAGAATCTTTTTTTTCTTCTTTACTTTTATTGCTTTTTAAATCAAAACCATCTTTGTTTGCAAATGCATTTACTGCATTGGCAATAGCAATAACTTTTCCTCCACTACGGATCCATCCTTTTAATTTATCTAAAGAACTTTTGTCTAAATATCCTCCATAATATCCATTCGGAAGAATTAAAACATCATATTTGTCTAGGTCTACTCTCTTAAAATAATCGGTATCAATAGATGTAATAGGATATTGAAGCTGTTGTTCAAAGAAATGCCAGATTTCTCCATAGCTTAATGAAGAGGTGTAATTGCCTTTTAAAACAGCAATTTTTTGATTATTGATAAGCTTTACATCAGGAGAACCAAAGTCTACTCCACTTGATGCAAAACTAGAAGCTGTAGTATATAGTTTGCGATTATGTTTGTTAGCGATATCTATTACTTTTTTATCATAATCTATTGTTTTTCTATTATCACTTTTAGTAATAATTAAACTTCCTTTCTTAAATTTCTCACCATTATTTGCAAAATCTTTTTCGCTAAATCGGACTCTGATTTTATTTTTGAGTAAATCAGCTAAGAAACTGGCATCATTTAAACTATTCCATTTTGCAATATATCCTGCTCCAGAAGGATTTGCAGTATTATTGATTTGTTTGTTCTTTTTAGTTCCATTAGCAGGTATTAATGAGGTAGATGCAATTGCCTCTAAACCATATGCGTGCGGAATGCTCCAAGCTGTTATATCATAGGTAAGAGGTTCACTTAGTTTAGCATCAGGTTCGAATAATACTTTTACCATTTTACCTTTTGGTTGATCGGTGCTTACTACCAATGCTCCATTTGCATTAATACTACCTTGTTTATTTTCTCTAAAATTAAAACCAGATATTTTTGTACTATTAGTATATCCATATTTTATTTCATGCTTATCTAAAAGTTTTGTCAGTGCATTAATTTTATCAATCTCTCCATTTAGGATATAACTTTTATATTTTAATCCCGCATTATTAAAGAATTTCTTGAATTCTGTATTTAGTTTTTCTGCATTTTTTGAAGAAATTTCTACTGTAGATAATCCAGTAGTTGTGTGATGTAATGCTCGATCTTTTAGTGTCAAAACATATCCTTCGTCCGTTTGGATACCTAATCCAGCACGTCCATGTCCAGCTTGTTCGTAAGTCATACCAATAGCTCCCATAAAAGTTGGGTAAGTATCTCCATAACTAGGGTATAAAAGGTCAAAACGTTCTTTAGTAAAGAATAACCAACCTTCTGCATCAAAATATCTTGCATGATTTTTACCAATTTGTGTCTGAAAATCTCGTTGCCAAGGTGTTATGATTTCATGAAATGGTTCTGCAGCAGGAGCAAAATAATAAGGTTCGTTAATGCCTTGTTCATGGAAATCTACATGTACATGTGGCATCCATTTGTTATATGCTGTCAGTCGACGATAAGATTCTACCTGCGTAGCCCAAGCCCAATCTCTATTAAGGTCAAAAAGATAATGATTTGGTCTACCACCAGGCCAAGGTTCGTTATGTTCAGTAGCATTCTGATCTGTGTTATAAGGAGTTGCCTTGGTTTGGTTGTACCAGTTTGCATATCGATCTCTACCGTCAGGATTTACGCAAGGATCCATAATAACCACAGTGTTATTTAACCAGTCTTTTTTAGTGGTAATCAATTCATATATGGTTTTCATTGCTGCTTCTGTACTAGAAGCTTCATTACCATGAACGTTATAACTAAGCCAGACGATAGCCATTTTTGGATTACTAGTTCCTGTTACGATTCCAGTATTTTTTAGATGATCTATTCGTATATTTTCAATGTTTTTTTGATTTTCTGAACTTGTTATAATCGCATAAGTAAGAGGTCTTCTTTCGTTGGTTTTTCCATAAGTATGATATGTTACTAATCCTGAGTTAGCAGCTACGTGATTAAAGTAGTTAACTACATCTGCATGTCTTGTAAATTGGCTGCCTATTTCATATCCTAAGAATTCTGCAGGAGTTTGAACATTGTTTTGTGCGAATACCCAGGTTGTAGAAATTATAAATAGGGTTAAGAATAATTTTTTCATTGATGATTTTTTAATTTTGGTAAAATACCGCCTTAAATTTAGGATATTAATTGTATTAACTAAAATTTAGGATTTGGGATAACCCATATTTATAAATTTATGTTATCGATATGTAACTAATGTCAATAATGGAAGTTGATCGACTATTAAAAAAAATATAAAATAATAGATACAAACACAATCTAATGTATATTTATCGATCAAAAAAGACGACCCTATGCCAAGTGACTGTATTCCGTTTAGATCAACAAATTACTTCTCATCTTTTATTTGTGATTATTTAGACGAAAAACCTGAGCTTAAAGAATTTTATCATAGATATCCGAAGCTTGATAATTTTGAAGATCAGATTGTAGAGAAACAGCAGTCTTTTTCATCAGAAAATCGAAAAGTACTTAAAGCTGCATTACTTACTCAATATACCAAAGTAAATATTTCCGAAACTACTCAAAATAATATTGATCTTTTAGATAAGGATATTACCTTTACAGTAACTACAGGTCATCAATTAAACCTTTTTACGGGTCCTTTATATTTTTTGTATAAAATAGTCTCAACAATAAATCTAACTTCTATATTAAAAGAGAAGTATCCAACATATAATTTTGTTCCTATATATTGGATGGCAACGGAAGATCATGATTTTGAGGAAATCAATTATTTTAATTTTAAAGGAAAGAAAATACAGTGGAATCGCAAAGATGGAGGTGCTGTTGGAGTTTTTGATACTAAAGGTTTAGATGCAGTTTTTGAAATATTTTCTTCTGAAATAGGATTCGGAAGAAACGCAGAACGTTTAAAAGCTCTTTTTGAAGAAGCTTATTTACATCATAATAGTCTCACGGATGCTACTAGGTATTTAGCAAATGAATTATTTGCAGAATACGGGCTGGTTATTGTTGATGGAGATGATAAAGATTTAAAACGTCTCTTTATTCCATATGTAGAAAAAGAACTCGAGGGACAGGTTTCGTATAATAATGTAATGCCTAAAGCAGAAAAATTAGCTTCTAAGGGGTATAAAATACAAGTTAATCCCAGAGAAATTAATCTGTTTTATCTTTCAGAAGGTTTAAGAGAACGTATCATAGAAAAGGATGATAGTTATTTTGTAAATGATACAGATATTGTTTGGGAAAAGAATGAGTTGTTACAAGAATTATCTGAGTTCCCGGAGCGATTTAGTCCTAATGTTATGATGAGGCCACTATATCAAGAAGTGATTTTACCTAATCTTTGTTATATAGGAGGCGGCGGTGAGCTTGCTTATTGGTTGGAATTAAAAGACTATTTTGATGCAGTGAAAATTCCATTTCCGATGCTCTTGTTGCGTAATTCTGTATTAATGCAAACAACAAAACAAGAACAGAAAATTAAAAAATTAGAAGTCTCTGATGAAGAGCTATTTTTGAAACAACATGAGTTGATCAATCGTAAAGTCAGACAGATATCTAATATTGATATTAATTTTGATCCACAACGAATACAATTAAAAGAGCAGTTTAAAGGATTGTACGAACTAGCAAATCAAACAGATGTGACTTTTTTAAAAGCAGTAAAGGCTCAAGAAGTTAAGCAGCTTAAAGGGCTAGATATGCTAGAAAAGAGATTGCTCAAAGCACAACGTTTAAAACTTAGTGATCAAGTTAAGCGATTAACGAGTATACAAAATGAGCTATTCCCTAATCAAAGTTTACAAGAGAGAAATACTAATTTTTCTGAAATGTATCTTGAATATGGAGAAAACTTAATTCCGGAGCTTATCAAAAACTTAAATCCTTTGTTAGGCGAGTTTATTATTTTGAAACAGTAGATTTTAAGATAACAATTGTATAATTTTTCCGATGCATCGTATTGAAACCATTTTTATTATATCCCTTAATAAAATTGATTACATAAAATGTGGTAAAACATCTTTACCTAGTTCTTCAATAACGGTTTCGGCTGGTCTGTTACCATACTTTAGATTAATAATTACATGATTTACCCCTACAGATTCTAATGCTTGTAAATGTTTTGTCATATATGCTGTACCTGATTTAAACCCAAGGTGAATTCCATGTGGAGATGCATTCTTGTCTTCTAATAAATCAATATACAATGATTGCAAGTAAGGTTTCCAGGATTGTTCAGCCTTTTCTAAAGCGTTAGACCAATTAGATAATGTTTGCTTTAGAAAATTAAAATCTCTAGGATAATATAACCAACCATCCGCGTGTGTTGCAATCCATTCTAATGATTGTCCAGAATGGCCGGTTACTAACATGGGAGTATGATATTGTGATTTTGGGAGTATATCAATTCTACCATCTGTTTTACCATAATATTTTGATTGATATATAGGAAAGTCTTTTTGCAGTGCTTTAATGTAAAAAAAACTATCTCTAAATAACTCACTTTTATTTTCTAGGTTATAATTAAATGGAGGATATTCAATTGGTCGATCACCAGATGCTGTACCAACGACCATCCTACCTTTTGATAATTGTTGCAAACTTTGTATTGATTTAGCAGTATGAACAGGATGGCGTAACGGTAGAATAATACTTCCTGTTGCTAACGCAATTTCTTTGGTATGATTCATTATATGAGTCATGTAAATCCAAGGGTCATATAATTGTCCGGCATCTCCAAAAGAAGGATCATTAAAAGGTACGTCTCTAAACCAAAGAGCCTTGAAACCACAATCCTCTGCTATTTTGGCTAGTTTTTCTTGGTTTTCCATTTTTGCAATGGAACCGCTGTAAGATTCCAGCGGAAAAACAAGTCCCAAACTTAGCCTATTTTTTTTGGCTATCGTTTTTAGCATAATTTACTTGACTAACATTGAATTAGTAATTGAAATTAACTGATTTATTTTATTTTGATCATACGCATCTCGGTGTGCTTTAGAAAAAAAACCTTTATCATTATCAAAATATTTACCAGAATCATTGGAGTATTTATCAGAAGTGGCTAAGTCAAATAATATATCGACACCTTTTTCTGCTGGAGACCAATGGTTTCCATATGCTTCTTTAACCATTTTAGTATTTAGCAATGAGCCTGGATTTACGGCTATTATGTTTATATAGTTGAATTCTTTTGCTAGTTTAGTATTCCACATGGTTAAAGCTAATTTACTTTGTGCATATGCTTCTTGTTCTGATAGTGAACTTTTTCCTGATAGAGCATCAAGGGAGACAGTGGATTGCGCCGCAGAACTCAAGTTAATTATTCTAGGAGTAGTGCTTTTTTGGAGTAAGGAGATTAATTCTTTTGTTAATAAAAATGGAGCGAGATAGTTTACTACAAACCTAATATCTATTCCGTCTTTATTATGTGTTGCAGGACTTTTAAATATTCCTGCATTATTTATAAGAACATCTATTTTAGAAATATCTTGTTTGATTTTGGACGTCATTTCTCTTACGCTATTCAAATCAGAGAAGTCTCCAACAAAACCTATTATGTTTTCATTATTTGTGGTTTCTTTTATTTCTGTAATAGTACGTAATAGTTTCTCTGAATTTCTTCCGTGTACACAAATAGAATGCCCAAACTTAGCAAGTTTTATAGCAGTTAATTTTCCTATTCCGTCAGTGCTTCCTGTGATAAAAATAGTTTTCATAGCGTTATATTAAAATTCTATGTTTTTATTAGTATGTGATTGTATGTTAATGTTGTTTTGTTTCTTCGATCTTAACATCTCCATTGGTTCTCATATATAGAAGAACTTCTTTATTAGTATTGTTAGAAACTTTATGAATTGTATTATCTATCGAACCAAAATAACTTCCCGTGTCTAAATCTTTTACTTCATCAGTTTGTGGCATAGTGTAGTTTAATAAACCCTTTATTATTACCGCGTGTACAATATTTCCGTTAGTCTTTAGTGCTCCATTAAAACCATTAGGTAATTTTATAAAAAGTCCTTTGTGTTGGTTAATAGATTTGCTTTTCCAAAGAAAACTGATTTCTGCATCACTATTGGGAGTTATCCAATTGGTTTCAGAATTATCCAGCCATATAATATTAGATACATCTATGTTGATTGGTTTCTCACCATTATCAAAAGCTTTGTCTATAGGTTTTACTAGATATGGACCTTTGTCTATTTCTACCAATGCTATGTTTTCTACTCCTTTTGCAGAAGTGATATGCGATTCTCCTGCAGGTTGTGTCCAAAAACTACCAGGTTTCATCCACATATTTTTAGCTTTTGGATCATCGTTATGAATGGAGCCACTAATAACAATAGCTCTGTAAGTAACATTATGGATGTGTGGAGGAGAAGAAAATCCATCTATAAATTTAGCTAAAAATCCAGTTGGGACTTCTTTGTTTCGGTCTCCCCAAATAGTTCCCGCTTGGGGGCTTTGATCACCACGAGCAGGATTTAGTTTTTCCCACTGAATTTGGGAGCTCAGCAAAACTTTATTAGTTGGTTCTTTAATGCTTTCTGAAGTTTTGTTTTCAGAATTATTACAAGAAATTGTTATAGCAGTAGTTAAGAAGATGAAAATTATAATGATCTTTCTCACGATATTTTTTTTGAAATAATTGAAGATTTCTGAATCATAATTATGCAATTTGGTTCATTTCATTTAAGACAAATTCCTCAACAGCCCCATCAGTAGCTTTCATATAAGCTGCTAAGTGATCATTATTCATATGTTCTTGCCATAAGGCTCTACTTTCCCAATTTTCATGAAATAGGAACAAATTTGGGTTTTCATTATCTTGATGTAAATCATAATTAATACATCCTTTTTCTGCTCTAGTAATATCAATAAGTTTTAATAATTCGGATTTTACCAGTTCTCTTTTTTCTTCTTTAGCAAGTATTCTTGCAACTATAGTAAGTTTTGTCATTGTATTAAATTTTTAAATAGTTTCTACAACTTGATTTATGTTTCTTCTAGACTTAGGTCTTTTACTTGGTTGATTATTATCTTCTGGATCTCTATATCCAATGGCAACTGCTACCAGTGTATGATAATTTTCTAATTCTAATATAGTATTGTAATTGTCAGGTTCAATTCCTTCCATTGGTGTTGCGTCAATTCCCATTTCAGCACAAGCGCTTAAGAATACACCTAATGAAAGGTATAATTGATGTCCAAACCAAGATTTAATTTGTTCCTCTGATTGTGGTTTGATAAATTCTTTAAAATAACTAACAGCTCCAGCAGGTAATTCTTCTTCTATTTGTTTTTCGAAAAGTGAAATATTGTCAATTCTACTAAAAACTACAACAGTGTCGCAGTCTATTACTTTACCTGCATTTAACCATGATACTTTAGAGAGTTGCTCTTTAGTTTTTTGATTGGACACAAGTGTAAATTTCCAAGGTTGACTATTAATAGAAGATGGACTTAAGTTTAAAATCTCTTTTAGCTCATTAATTGTTTCCGAGTTTATTTTTTTATTTGGGTTATACTTTTTTGTTGTATAACGATTTTGCATTGAATTTAGGAAGCTCATAGGTTTTAATTTATTACTATAAAAATTATAGTAGCAAAATTAACTATAGTTCAATACCTTTGCAATAACGGTCAAAAAGGATAGTTTAAAATAATGAAGGAGTCAGAGCATAAAATGTTAAAATTTAAAGGGAAAGAATACCCTTGTTGTGCAAGTTTAACCATGGGTATGATTGGTGGCAAATGGAAGACAGTAATTTTATTTCATTTGCTAAAAGAAACACTACGATATAGTGAGTTAAGAAAGGAGATGCCAACGGTTACGGAGAGAACATTAAGTCTACAATTAAAAGCGTTAGAAGAAGATGGGTTAATCAATAGAAAAGTGTATACCTCTAAACCTCCTTTAAAAGTAGAATATTCGTTAACAGATTTTGGAAAAACTTTAACACCATTAATAGAGTCTATTGCAAGTTGGGGAGATTTTGTTCTGGAAAATTACTCGGATTAGAAATGTGTTTATTCATCTATTCTTTTTGAAAAATAAATGCGTCGATGCCCTTCAGGGAAGTTATTAAGTTCTCCTAGGATTTGATATCCATTTTTTACATAAAAATCTTCTGCCTGAAAATCAAATGTATCAAGCATTACTGTTTTAACTCCCTTTTCTTTAGCAATCTTTTCAACGTGTTTAATTAATATAGTCCCAACACCTTGTCTTCTATGTGTTTCTTTTACCCATAAAATTTTAATTTCTAACCCATTCCAATACCCAATACCTCCTAAAAGACCTCCGATTTCTTCCCCATTATGGTCTTTGGCAATAAATTCTAATGGAGTCCATATATCTGCAATTGCTGGCACCTTACTCAGGTTATACGAGTTAATTCCATCTACTATGGTTTTAATATTTTCCTTTTTGCAGGATTCAATAGTAACTTTGGTTGTTATTGTCATTATAATAAATAAACGGGTAAAAGCGATAAATTTTTAGTGAATAAAACAAATTTATAATTTTATTCATTAAAAATTTAGAATAATATCTACGAGAATGTTATTACTGGGGATTTCTAGCTTTTTACGTAATCGATATTGCGCTTTTCTGACTCCTTCTTGCGTAATATTTAAGATGTTTGCAATTTCTTTAGAAGTAAGGTTCATTTTTAGTAGCGCCATTAAACGTAATTCGTTGGTAGTAACATTAGGGTATTTGTTTTTGATATTTGTATAAAAATTTTTGTGAACTTGTTCAAAATGTCTTTTGAAGTTTTCCCAATTTTGATCATCATTTAAATCAAAGTTTATAATCTGTATTATTTTTTGATAGTTATACTGGGTATTTTGATCTTCGGAATATTTTATTAATTCTACCTTTTCTTTTACGTTTTTTAATGTTTTGGTCTTGTTTACGAGATGCAAGGAATTAGTGGTGAGTTCTTTTTTCTTTGTATCCAATTCTCTAGTTAATATTAATTTTTCAAGACAGCTGAGTTTAATTTTTTTTCTAAAAATAGATATGAAAACCATTAGTATGATAATACCAATTATCAATCCAAAAATTAATAAGGTATACTGGTGTTTAACTTGTTTGTTTTGCTTTAGTAATTCATTGATTTTTGATTCTTTCTTACCAGTTTCGAATTTAGCTTGAAGTTCTCTGACTTGTTTGTTTTTTTCGATAACTTCTAAGGAGTCTTTTAACTTGGATAGTTCTTTGTAATACATATACGCAGCAACACTATTCCCTTCTTTTTCTGCAATTAAAGCAAGTGTTTGATTTGCTTCTTTTTCTATAACTAGGTCCAATATTTTTTTTGAAGCTATAAGAGATTTTTCTGCATGAAATTTTGCTGAATCTAATAAATTTAATTTCAAAAATGATTTTGCAATAGCGTTGTTTGTTATAGCTTTTTGGATGTTATTCCCTTTAGGGCTATAATTTTTTAGAGCTTTTTTTTGATAATCTAATCCTTTCGAGAATAACTGCATTTCATAATATGTGGTTCCAATTTCGGATTGTACAGCAGCAATTGTTTTAGGGTTTCCTCTTTCTTTTCTTAATAATAGTGATTTTTGAAAATAATCCAATGCTTGGTTATACTTGTGTAGACCTCTTTTGCTGATTCCTATATTTTGCAAAATAGCACTCAGATATCTTTTATTTCCTTTACTCATTATTATTGGTAATGATCTATCAAGATATTTTAATGCTTCGTAATATTCTCCTTGTTTTATTAGAATATTACTTATATGTATGTATGTTCGACTTATTCCTGGGGTATCATTAAGGTTTTCATATAGTTTGTTTGCAATAATAAAATGCTCTAATGCTATTTTTTTAGATTTCATCAGACTATAAGATACACCTATGTTTTCGATGGATTTTATATATGATATGGAGTCTTGTAAGGATTTAAAAACTTCTCCAGCTTTTTTAAAACTTTCAATAGCTTTAGTGTAATTGTTTAAGTGATTATGTACAGCACCGATTTGATGAAAAGCTGAAGCTTTACCCCAGAGATGATTAATTTTTTGGTTCATTTTTAAAGCTTTTTTGAAGTGCACCAATGCAGAATCATACTCTTTCTGATAATAATAGACAACACCAAGGCAGTTGTTTGCACCTGCAATACCTCTTGGTTTATTTATGTTTTTGGCGATACCAAGTGCATAGCGAATATGTTTTTTAGCTAAAAAAGTATTAGAAGTAGCATATTGAATTCCTAAATCATTATATGCTTTAATCAATGTGGTATCGGCTGTGTTTTTATTTTTTGTTAAACGTAATAAACTATCTACGATTTGTTTGTTTTGAGCTTGTAGATTAGAATTAAATAAAATGATTATATAAAGAATACTGCTTACTTGAAGAGTTTTCATCTTTAAGGGGTATAGGTTAGTTGAGGTGTTAAAAATAATTTTTTGTTTTAAAAATCAAGAACCCTTAACGGATAGTTAATGAAATCTTAAAGTCTACTTATGTATGTCATTATAAGAGATTGATTTTTAGTGTTAAATGACATTGTTTATGGGGAAATAAAAGTTGATCCTTTAGATAATTAGCTTGGATTTAAGAACATATCTTTTGTGGTACGCTCTAGAGCCGGTAATTCTTTGGAAATAAAATTTTTAAGTTGGTTTTTTATTTAGAAATGTAATTGGTTTTTATAGGATTGTATAATTTAAAATAGACCTGAGCGTTATGAAAATAAACTCCAATCGTCATGAAATCACAAATTCTCCTAGTAACTTTATTTTTATCTATAACTTTTAATCTTTCATCACAAGAAAAAGTATTGGTTTTTACTAAAACTAATGGTTTTACACATCCATCAATAGGTGCCGGTGTTACTATGATTCGAAATCTCGGGAATTCCAATGGACTTTGGGAAACTGATGATACTGATAATGCGAATGCATTTACGACATCAAATTTAGCTCAGTATAGTGCGGTTATATGGTGTAATACCAGTGGTAATAATTTATTAAATGCATCGCAACGTGAAGCTTTTGAAGGTTTTATTGCAGCGGGAGGAGGCTTTTTAGGAATTCATGCGGCCACAGATACCTATAGAGACGGGAGTTGGACTTTTTATAATGAACTTGTTGGTGGGATAGTGCAATCTGGCCCTAATCATACGAGTAATAACTTTAATGCAGATATGACAGTGGTTACTTCACATCCTTCCGTAGATTTTTTAGGAAATGTGGGAGCTGTTTGGAACAAGTCAGAAGAATATTATTACTGGCGGAACAATGGAGGACAATTATTTGACGGCAATATAGATTTATTGATGGTAGAGTCGACAGGATCCAATGATTATGATGAAGCTAGACCAATTTCTTGGTTTAAGGAATATGGTGGAGGACGTTCATTTTATACGGCATTAGGACATAATTCTAGCGACTATACTAATAATCCGGATTTTATTAAACACATAGAAGAAGGTATAAAATATGTGATAGGTAATACATTAAGTATTGGAAGTCCAGAAGCAGAAATTCCGTTTCAGATTTCTCCAAATCCAGTAAGTAATATCATTAGATTTTCCACTTCTGATGTGGCTAAAGAAAAATCATTAATGATTTACACTATTAATGGACAGTTAGTATATAAAGGAAAAATACCTTCAGATGTTGCTACTACTAATATTAATGTAGAAAATTTATCTAATGGATTGTATATAGGTAATGTTGTGTCTAATGGATTGCAAAGTAATTTTAAATTTATTAAAAGAAATTAAGGGATTACGTAGTGACCTTTCCAATTAGTGTTTTCTTTTTTGAATACAACTTTAATATGATTTGGTCTTGTTAATCTTAAGTACTCTATTCGTAATGGAATAAGTTTTATTGCAGCAAAATAATGTTTTCCTTCTAGGTAATTTATATCATCAGGATTTTTGATTTCTACTCCTGGAGACAGTTCAGTTGTGTAATCTTTTTTGGATTTTGAAGGGATTTGGTTCCAGATAGTGTCTAAAGTCGTTTGATTACTTATAATTTCTGCTTTTGCCTTTATTGTAATCTGTAACAAACGATTTTGATCGTAAAATAAAAGACTGACTCTATCATTTGCTTGGATATTTGCAATTTTTTTAGATCTTTCATCAGTGTATATGATCATGTTTAAGTTATCATCTATATCTCTTAAAACTACAGTCCGTAGTCTAGGTGTATTATTAAAATCAGAGGTGGCTAAGGTAAAATATCTAAAAGAGTGTTTGTTGTTTGCAATAGCTGTTTTTAAATCAACTACTATAGAAGAGAATATAATGTCGGTCATTAGTTGTTAGGTTTTACGAATGTTTTAAAGTTAATCAATTTGTTAGCATAAGCTGTAAAAACATTCGACTAAAATTTACTTTAATTCATCTAGTTTGCCATACTTCCTTTTCCATCCAAGGAACACTTGTTTTTAGTATTTCTATATATTCACATGCTTTGATATGTGTATTTCCTTCGGCTTCCACGAAAGTAATGTTACATCCCAATGCTTTTGCTTCTGCGATTCGTTTTCTTACTCTTTTGATAGGAAAGAATTTGTCCTTTGTACCTTGTATTACATAAATCGGTATGTTAAGTTTTTCTTTTACTTTACAACTGGACCCCATTAATATCATACCAGAAAAAATAGTTGAGTAATCTTTGGCGTATTCCCATCCAGCTATAGCTCCATTACTATAACCTACCAATATAATTTTGTCAGGGTCAATAGGCCAATTTTCTTTTGCGAGATCAATAAAGTCTAAAATTCTTTTTTCTAAATAATCTAATGTCCAGGTTCGCCATGCACCAGAAGGACTAAAAATAAACCCTCCAGCATCCTGTAACCCAGGAGTTACTAGGCAGCTATTAAATTTAGTGTAATTTTTACTTCCAACACCACCGTGTAAAACAATGAATAACGGAACTTTTTGGTCTTTAGTAAGTGTTGGTATTGTAAGATCATATTTCCACTCCGATTCTTTATCATTTACCTTAAGAACGCTAATTCGATTCCCAGGAGTTAATGGAATTTCTTTAAATGATTCAGTATCAATACTGCTAACATATCTGGTGTTTCCTCTGGTGTCTAATCCACTTTTACAAGAAATAACTAAAATAAAGAAGAGAATATAAAAAAGACAGTATAAAATTGAAGATTTCATAGTTTTTCTATAAATATACTAAGTATGTATCTATTTTTTTTAAGAATTGATAGGGTGTTTATAAAATAACCGTGTAAGTTGAAAATTATCTCAGTTAGGATTTCGGGGGTTGTAATTTAATTTTATTTTTGCCTATGCAAAATAACAAGGTACTTATTTTAGACTTCGGGTCACAAGTAACTCAACTTATAGGACGCCGAGTAAGAGAACTCAATATTTATTCAGAAATACATCCGTATAATAAACCTCCAAAAAATATCAGTGATTATCATGCTGTAATTTTATCGGGTAGCCCACTTTCGGTAAGAGGTGAGGATGTTGCGCATCCAGATTTATCGGAGATACAAGGAAAAAAACCATTATTGGGTATTTGTTATGGTGCTCAATATTTAGCACATTTTGGCGGTGGTCGTGTAGCAGAATCTAATACGAGAGAGTATGGTAGAGCTAATTTATCATATATAGGTAAAAATGAATTGTTTCAAAATATTTCTGAAGGTTCTCAGGTTTGGATGAGTCATAGTGATACTATTAAAGAATTGCCAACTAAAGCAACTCTTCTAGCTAGTACTGAAGATGTAGAAAATGCAGCATTTAAAATTGAAGGAGAAGAAACTTATGCAATTCAATTTCATCCGGAAGTGTACCATTCTAAGGATGGAACCCAACTTTTAGAAAACTTTTTAGTAAACATAGCTGGAATTGCACAGGATTGGACTCCGGATTCTTTTGTAGAAGAGACGGTAAAAAACCTAAAAGAACAATTAGGAAATGATAAGGTTGTTCTTGGGTTGAGTGGTGGAGTAGATTCTACTGTTGCTGCAGTATTGCTTCATAAGGCTATTGGTAGTAATCTTCATTGTATTTTTGTTAATAATGGATTGCTTCGTAAGAACGAATTTACATCTGTACTACAACAATACGAAGGCATGGGGCTCAATGTGAAAGGAGTAGATGCTTCGGCACGCTTTTTGGGTGCTCTAGCAGGAGAAAGTGATCCAGAAGGGAAAAGAAAAATAATTGGTAGAGTATTTATCGAAGTTTTTGATGATGAAGCTAACCAAATAGAAGATGCTAAGTGGTTAGCACAAGGAACAATATATCCAGATGTAATTGAATCTGTTTCTGTAAGTGGAGGCCCATCAGCTACGATTAAATCACATCATAACGTAGGAGGTTTACCTGATTTTATGAAGTTGAAAGTAGTGGAACCTTTAAAAATGTTATTTAAAGATGAGGTGCGAAGAGTTGGAGCTTCTATGGATCTTGATTCAGAATTGCTCGGACGACACCCATTTCCCGGACCTGGATTAGCAATTCGAATTTTAGGAGACATTACTCCAGAAAAAGTTAGTATTTTGCAGGAGGTTGATGCCATCTTTATAAATGGACTAAAGGATAATGGCCTGTATAATAAAGTATGGCAAGCTGGAGCAATTTTGTTACCAGTACAAAGTGTAGGTGTTATGGGAGATGAGAGAACTTATGAAAAATGTGTAGCATTAAGAGCTGTAGAGAGTACAGATGGAATGACTGCTGATTGGGTAAATTTACCGTATGAGTTTTTGCAAAAAACATCAAATGAAATAATAAATAAGGTAAAAGGCGTTAATAGAGTAGTATATGATATTAGTTCAAAACCGCCTGCAACTATAGAGTGGGAGTAATATATTTTATATATTGACACTTTGATTCGTGAAGAATCAGATCCATTAAAATTAAATCGAATGAAAAAAGTATTGTTGTTCTTTTTTGTGCTTTTTATTACCAGTGTTGGTTTTGCTCAGCAGTATAAAAGTCATAAAGTTGTTCAAGGGGAAAATGTATATAGAATTGCAAAACGATATAATACAACTCCTGAAGCAATTTATAAAATCAACCCTAATTCAAAAGAAGGGATTAAGGAAGGTCAAATTCTAGCTATACCTGTCACTAATGATGAAGAATACCAAATCCATGTAGTAGGAGAAGGAGATACTGTATTTAATCTTTCTCAAAAATATAACACTACACAAGAGGCAATTTTGAATTTAAACCCAGATGCGGTAAATGGGATTAATCTCGGACAGATTCTAAGAGTTGCGGTAATCGAAAAACCTAAAGAAGAAAATACACCTACGGAAAATGTAAGCGATCCTGTTTTAGATAGTATTAAACCGTTAGAAGAAATACGTCAGATAGTTCGTTTTAAAACCCATAAGGTTAGAAGGAAAGAGACTTTATATGGAATTGCCAAGAAATATAATATCACGATGGATGATATTAAGAAACATAATAAGAGACTATATTCAGAACAAGTTCGAAAAAGGGATAAAATTAGAATACCTGTATATGCGGAAAAAGCAGTTGTAGAAACAGATGTGCCTAAAGATTCTTTGAGTAGTAGAGTTTCTACCACTACTAAGTATATAGTGAAACCAAAGGATACGAGATATAGAATTGCTAGAAGGCATGGTATTACTGTTGGAGAATTGGGCCAATTAAATCCAGAGATGGATCCTAATTTTCCTATTGGAATGGAGATTTTGGTACCAACAACTATTTTCGTTCCCTTAAAAGAAATTATTGATGCAGACAAGTTTGAATTGTATGAAGTTCAACCAAAAGAAACAGTATATAGTATACTAAAGAGAACTGAAATTTCTTCAGACTCTTTATTTAATATGAATCCGTATTTAAGAGATGGTCTTAAAGCTGGTATGGTGATTACTCTTCCTAAAATGGGTGAAGTAGATTCTCTAGCGATTGATTTTCCAGAAAAGAAAATAGTTCCTTTGGAGAATATGCTTTCAAACTTTAAAATGAAAAAACTTGCTGTAATGTTGCCATTTGGATTAGATACACTAGATCCCAATGAAAGACAAAAAACGGAAGATTTTTTGAAGAGTAGAAAAGCAAGAGGGACAAGAGTAGCTTTAGATTTTTATAAAGGAGTTCAGATTGCGGTGGATTCTGCTAAAAGTAGAGGATTGAGTATTGATTTAACTGTTTTTGATACACAAAAGAATAATAATACAGGTCATATCAAACAGTTAATTGATCAAAATAATTTTGATGAAATGGATGTTGTGATTGGACCTCTATATCAGGCTAATGTAGAGACTGTTGCTTCAGAATTAAAGAAGTATGATACTCCGGTGATTTCTCCAATTTCTAATAGAGAATCAAAATTATATAGTAATTTTTTCCAAACGATACCGACAGACATAATGCTTCAGGATAAGCTGATAAATTATGTAGCTCAAGATTCTACGGATAAGAATATTGTTATTATCGTACAACAAGGAAAAAAGAAGCATGAGGAAGTAAAAAATAAATTGATTGCTAAATTTCCTGAAGCTAAGATAGCAAGAATAGAAGAAGGGAATTATGTATACGAAGTTCATCTTAATAAAGTATTAGCAAAGAATAAACCAAATTGGGTTTTTCTTGAGTCTGATGATGTAGCTATGATAAGTAATGTTACTCCTTTGCTTAATGCAAAGGCAGAGAGTCATCAAATCACTTTATTTACTACGGATAAACATAATGCTTTTGATGATGATAATATTAAAAATGAACATTTGTCTAAGCTACATTTACATTATCCTTCTATCGATAAGGAATTTGATAATTATGATGAAACGAGAATGACTCCTTTTGTAGCGAGATATAAAAAAGAATATGGAACTATTCCTAGTAAATATGCGGTGAGAGGTTTTGATATTACATATGATATTTTAATGCGATTAGGTTCTGCAGATGATTTGTATCATGCAGCAACTTTTGAAGGTACAACAGAGTATGTTGAGAATAAATTTAATTATGCTAAAAAGCTGTTGGGAGGCTATTATAACAAAGCTTCCTATATAATTAAATTTGATGATGAATTGAAGCTTACGGTAATAGAATAAAAATTATTTTGCCAATAATTAATTTAAAAGCTGATTTTAAAATCATTTTTTTTATTTTTAAATTCTGAATTATATTGTTTTACAGATAAAATAGTTTCGGAAAGAGATTTTTTAGTTTAGATTTTTAGGATATTTAAAGTCGTGGTATGGAAATTGATATACTCGTAGTATACAGTTTTTATAAACTACAATAAATTCGAAATTTTGGAAAAATTGTTTCGATTGGGATAGATATAAAATGTATATCTGAAGATAAATAAAATTATTTAAGCAAAAATTGTCAATACTTAGCCCCGTATTGTATATTTTAGATACTTGAATAAAAAAACAACAACTATTAGCCGGGCATAATTATTGCAATTATGGGTAAATTTTTTACTATTCTCTTAGTTTTAGTTTTTGCTAATCATGGATATGTAGAGCGTTTTTCTTATGCAGAAAAAAGTAAGTTAGATTGGTCAGATTTTAGAGGAGAACCTAAAGTCGATAGCAATTTTGATGCTAGTGTCAATACAGGAATAACTTATCAATGGTCTATAAGTAAGGATTATGGGAAAATTGAATTAAAATATGAAGTGGACAGCTTTTGTTATCCATCACTGTCGTGGGTGAAAAAAGGTCAGTCTACTAAATACCTTTTGTTACACGAACAACTCCATTTTGATATATCTGAATTGCATGCTAGGATTATGCGTAAAAAGTTAAAAGAGTATAGGCCTGGTAAAAATGTTCGTAAGGATCTTAATAAGATGTATAAGAGAGTGGAACGTATGAGGATCAATATGCAAGAGCAATATGATTTAGAAACGGATCATTCAAAAAATAAAGTAAATCAGAAGAAGTGGGAAGAAAAAGTAAAGAATTTGATGTGGTATTATAGAGCTTATTCAAAATAAATTTACACTTACTTAGCTTTTAATGGATATTGAACAATCCCAGAAAGACTTTTTAGTTAAACTAGCCAATACCAAAATGCCTTTTGGTAAATATAAAGACCGATATCTTATTGACTTACCCGAGCATTATATTGTTTGGTATCATAATAAGGGTTTTCCCAAAGGTACTCTTGGTATGCAGATGCAAACGGTTTACGAACTTAAGCTAAATGGTCTTGAATACTTGATAAGAAATATCAGAAAACTTTAGAAAATTGTTTATTATAAAACCTCTAATTATAAGTACAGTAAACTATAAAAGATTAGATAAAAAAATGCAGCAAATACATTATACTTGCTGCATTTTTTTATAATATAGAATATGCTATGAAGCAGTTGCTTCAGCCTTATTAAATATATTTACATCTACCTGATTTTTGGTAAGATCTTCAAAAGTTTCGTGTTTACGAATCAAATGTGCTTTGTTATTATGCCAAAGAACTTCTGCTGGGCGGAAACGAGAATTATAGTTACTGGCCATTGAGAAACAATAAGCACCTGCATTTTTAAAAGCAATAATGTCACCTTCTGTAATTTCAGAAATTCGTCTATTGGTAGCAAATGTATCCGTTTCACATATATAGCCTACTATGGAATAAAAACGTTCTCTACCAGTTTGATTTGACACGTTAACAATTTCGTGATGAGAATTGTAAAACATAGGTCTTATTAAATGGTTAAAACCACTATCGATTCCTGCAAAAACAGTAGAAGTAGTTTGTTTTACTACATTAACTTTTGCAAGAAAATATCCAGCTTCACTAACCAAAAATTTTCCTGGTTCAAAACCAAGAGTTAATTCTTTTCCATATTCCTTACAAAAGGTATTAAAGCGCTTTGTTAGTTTTTTTCCAAATTCTTCTATATTAGTTTCAATATCTCCTTCTTTATAAGGAACTTTAAAACCACTACCAAAATCTATAAAATCTAAATTTGTGAAGTTTTTAGCGGTTTCAAAAAGGATTTCACTAGCATATAAGAATACATCAACATCAAGAATATCACTACCAGTATGCATATGGATACCATTGATATTCATACCTGTGTTTTCTACAATTCTTAGAATATGTGGAATTTGATGGATAGATATTCCAAATTTACTATCAATATGACCGACTGAGATTTTGCTATTTCCTCCTGCCATAACATGCGGATTAATTCTAATACAAACAGGTACGTCTGGATGTTTTGTTCCGAATTGCTCCAGTATAGATAAGTTGTCAATATTTATCTGTACACCCATTTCAGAAACTTTCTCAATCTCTTCTAAGGACACACCATTAGGAGTAAATATAATATTGGCTGGTTCTACACCTGCTAATAAACCTAATTTAACCTCTTGTATGGATACAGTGTCTAATCCAGCACCTAATGAATTCATTAGTTTTAAAATCGCAAGATTAGACAATGCCTTGACAGCATAGTTAAGTTTAACGTGTTTCACCTGTTTAAAAGCGTTTGTTAGGCGTTCATATTGTGAAACAATTTTTTCGGAGTCATAAACATATATAGGACTCCCAAACTCTTCTGCGATTGCTAATAAATTTGCGTTTTCCATGGTAATTAAATTAAGCTTACGAAATTACTATTTTTGCTATAAATTTCCTCTAAGCGCCGCGTAATTAGTATAAAATTATGTAATCCTAAAAAAAATAAGCTTCAAATAACGAATTTTTACTTTTTGAACAGATATCATACATATTGTAGTAGTTTATTTAGTATTTTTAAATAAAAAAATGTTAGCACTCTTTCCTTTACAAATGGTTGTATATCCAGGCGAACGATTGCCTCTCCATATCTTTGAAAAGAGATATCAACAGTTGATTGCTGATTGTGAAGAAGAAGGTATCTCTTTTGGAGTGCCAACTTTTATTGATAAAAAGCTTGAATATGGCACAGAAGTTACTCTGCAAAAAGTAGAGAAAAGATATCCTGATGGAGGTAGCGATGTGGTATGTTTAGGTACTAGAGTATTTAAAATTGATAGTTTTCTTCCCAAACTTCCTGGTAAACTATATGCAGGTGGAGAAGTACAATATTTGGAAGATAATGAAAATGGTATAGAGGAGTTACAAGAAGAATTATTAAAAAACATAGCAATTTTATACGTAGAGTTAACTATAGAAAAACCTCCAGTATTCAATATACCATTTATAAGTTACCAAGTAGCACATAAGGTAGGCTTAGCATTACATCAAGAATATCATTTGTTAAAATTGAGAAGTGAATTAGAACGACTTAATTATCTTATTGGACATTTAAAAATTACAATTCCGGTAGTTAGGGAAATGAATAGGGCTAAAGAAGTAATTAAAATGAATGGACATTTTAAGAATTTTGACCCTTTAGATTTTGAAGATTTTAAATTATAAGTTATTCATAATTCGAATTCAACTAAATTTTTATGTTATTTTTTGGGATAATATAAGAGCTCCTATTATATAACTTTTTTTACCAGAAAAGATTGGCACAGTAACTTCACTTTTCCTATTTTTGAAACTCCTATTCAAAAGGCAAAAAATAAGACTATGAACTTACACGAATATCAGGGTAAAGAGATATTAAGTAGCTTTGGTGTGCGCATCCAGCGAGGTATTGTTGCACAGAATGCTAAAGAAGCAGTTGCTGCTGCAAAACAATTAACGGCAGAAACAGGTACTGGGTGGCATGTGATTAAGGCACAAGTACACGCCGGTGGTAGAGGAAAAGGTGGAGGTGTGAAACTTGCTAAAAATCTTCAAGAAGTTGAGGATATAGCAGGGCAGATCATTGGGATGAATTTGATAACTCCTCAAACATCTGCAGAAGGAAAAAAAGTACACCAAGTATTAGTTGCAGAAGATGTATATTATCCTGGAGATAGTGAACCGGACGAATTTTATATTTCTGTATTATTAAATCGTACTACGGGTCGTAATATGGTGATGTATTCTACAGAAGGTGGAATGGATATTGAAACGGTTGCAGAGGAAACTCCACATTTAATATTTACAGAAGAAATTGATCCTGCAGTAGGATTATTACCTTTTCAAGCAAGACGTGTAGCATTTAACTTAGGGTTAAGTGGTGCTGCGTTTAAAGAAATGACCAAGTTTGTAATGGCCTTGTATACTGCATATGTAAAATCTGATTCTTCAATGTTTGAGATCAATCCTGTTTTAAAAACAAGTGATGATAAGATCATGGCAGTGGATGCTAAGGTTACTATTGATGATAATGCATTATATCGTCATAAGAACTATGTGGATATGAGAGATATTAGAGAAGAAAATCCAATCGAAGTTGAAGCGAATGAAGTAGGACTTAACTATGTAGATCTAGATGGTAATGTTGGGTGTATGGTAAATGGTGCTGGTCTTGCAATGGCAACAATGGATTTAATTAAGCAAGCTGGTGGAGAACCTGCAAATTTCCTTGATGTTGGAGGTACAGCAGATGCTAAACGTGTAGAAGAAGCTTTTAGAATTATTCTTAAAGATGAGAACGTGAAAGCAATTTTGATCAATATCTTTGGAGGAATTGTTCGTTGTGACCGAGTAGCACAAGGAGTAGTTGATGCCTATAAAAATATGGGTGATGCTATCAATGTTCCTATTATAGTTCGTTTGCAAGGTACCAACGCAGATATTGCTAAAGAATTAATAGATAATAGTGGATTAGATGTACAGAGTGCAGTACAGTTTCAAGAAGCTGCTGATAAAGTACAAGCAGTACTTGCATAATTTATATAAATAAATTTATACAATATTTTGAAGCGATCCATTATTTGGATCGCTTCTTTTTTTTAGATAAAAACATACTGTTATGAATAAGGAAGTAGGAAAAATAGTTGAAAAATTAGAAATGAAATCACATCCTGAAGGAGGATTTTATAAAGAGACATATAGAAGTGAAGGAGTTATTCCTAAAGATGTTTTAGCAGGAGATTTCTCTGGAGACAGGAACTATTGTACAGGTATTTATTTTTTATTGACATCAGATAATTTTTCTGCCTTTCATAAAATAAAGCAAGATGAGATGTGGCATTACTATGCTGGGAGTTCATTGTATGTTCATGTAATAACTCCAGAAGGAAAATATATTAAGTATGTCGTAGGAATGAATTTAGATCAAGGAGAATCACCACAATTAGTTGTTCCTGCTAACAGTTGGTTTGCCTCTAGTGTAAAAGATAATCAAGGGTATTCTTTTGTCGGATGTACCGTATCACCAGGATTTGATTTTGATGATTTTGTGTTAGCAGAAAGAAACTTTTTAATAAAACAGTATCCGGATCACTCAGAGATAATTTCAAAATATACACGTCAGTAATTTTATTAAGTTAATAAAGTAGTCTTTTTAAGGTTTTGATTGTTAAATAGTCTGATTTTAAATTAGAAGAAAACACTAGCTAAAACTATTGAAAGGAGTATAAATTATGTACTTTTATTTAATAGTCATAAAATTGCTTATAACAAGTTTTTATAGATGTATTAGATAGTTACTTGATATACTTTTTTATAACCATTATTAGAATATTATAAATACAAGAAATAAGAATATGATACCTGAAATAGAGAAATCATTAAATGACCAAGTACAATATGAAGCTACAGCATCTGCTCAATATCTTTCAATGGCTTGTTGGGCTGATGTAAATGGTTACAATGGTATAGCAGATTTTTTTTATACCCAATCAGAAGAAGAACGCGTACATATGACTAAATTAGTCAAATTCATTAATGAAAGAAATGGAGAAGCCGTAATTCCTGCTATCGAAAAACCTAGAAATGATTTTAAATCACTAAGGGAGTTGTTCGAAATCTTCCTAGAAAGTGAAGAGTTTGTAACTGCACAAATTAATAATGTTATTTTTCAATGTTTAGAACATAAGGATTATAATGTACATAATTTTATGCAGTGGTATGTAGCAGAACAATTAGAAGAAGAAGCTGTAGCAAGAACATTATTAGATAAATTAAAGATTATTGGTGATGATAAATCAGGGCATTATTTGTTCGATAGAGATATCAATACTTTTCAGATAAGTAATTCGCAAGAAGAATAGATAACTGTTTGTTAATAAGTCACTAAATAAAAATTAAAGATTCTTTTTTTGAGAGTCTTTTTTTTATATTTTTGCGCTTTATTTAGATTCAATAAAAATTAAATAATAGTGCAAAGTTCCGGTATTCCATCTTTATATTCACCTTGTGCTTCATTAAATTGTGAAGTTAGTTGTGGAGGCAAAAAGAAAAAGTGTTGTAAAAAATACAAGAAGAAAGGTAAATCTAATTGTAAAAGATGTCCAAAACTTTAGATGGACTTTAAAATATATAAATTCTATATAAGCACGCAATAGCGTGCTTTTTTGTTTTAATAAGAAAGAAGATGTTTATCTGTACTTTTTTAATATAGTTTATCTAAATGTTGCTAAATAGAGTTTAGTGAGTTAGTTCTTTTTGAGGATTGAAAAATAAATGAAAATTTATGAACTAAAAGATTGATAGATCCTTGGGGTTTTGCCAATCTTTTTTAGATTTGTATATCTCCCAGATTGTTAGTTTTACCAGCCTACATATAACTAGTTTTTTTATGATAAGATATGTAGTATTATTCTGTGCATTTATTACAAGTGTAGTAACCGCACAAGAAAGTGAGTTTAATAAATTACTTGAGGTGTTTAATGAACAGAATAAAGAAATTCCAGTCGATCTGGCTTTAAAGTATTTTGATTTTAAATCTACAGAAAGAGCAAATGCTTTATTGACAGGAAAAGTAATTGTTAAGACGGATAATTATGTTATCCTGTCAACTATAATGAGCTGTAATGTAGGAGTAAGTTGCGAGCAATCTTCTATTACTTCATTTACTCCTCTTGGTGATAGAGTTAATACTATTTCATTCGAGAGGAAAATAGCTGATTGCTCTTTTGATGATTCAAGAATGTCAGTTTTCGTATCTAATAATTTGTTGGTTTTTAAGGAGGTTAGAGAAAAATTGGATTGTATTGGAGATGGTAAACAAATTGGAATAAAAATGTGGTTAGAATTTCAACCAATAAAAGAAGATGGGACTTTTTCTAAACCTTATACAGATTTAAAAGCAGTAGAGAGGGAGAATTATATATTTTCTCATCGAGTTTTTACTGTAGAGGAGTTAAATGGTAAAACAGAAGAAGAATTAGCAATTATTAAAAATGAGATTTTTGCTTCGCACGGATATATGTTTACTAAAAAGAAGTGGCAGGATTATTTCGAATCTAAATCTTGGTATTTACCGTCAGGTACTGATGCAGCTGATAAGTTAACTGCTATAGAAAGAAAGAATGTGGAATTAATTTTGAGTCTTATACAATGAGATCACTCTTATTAATGATTTTTTTGTTATGTTCTGCGTTATCTTTTGGTAAGGTAAGAACGATTCATGTTTTTGTAGCTCTTTGTGATAACCTTAATCAAGGTATTGTTCCCGTACCAAAAGCAATTGGAAATGGTCAGGACCCTAAAAATAACCTCTATTGGGGAGCTGGGTATGGTGTAAAAACATTTTTTAAACGCAAAACAAAAGATTGGCAACTAGTTAGAGCTATTCCATCTAAGGATCCCCATATTTTAGAAAGGTTATTGTTTAAACATATTAGTAAGGATGTTTATATGTTAGCGGACGCTTATGACGGTGCTAGAATCAAACAGAGTATAGAACACTTTTTGAAATCATCTAATGAACAGATGCTTTTACAAATTGCTGAAAAAAATATGACTTTAGATTTTGGAGGAGGAGCTGATTTATTGGCGTATGTTGGTCATGATGGTTTGATGGATTTTAGCGTGGATGTTAATTATAAAGAATCTGTTGCTAATCCTAAGGATGTTATCATTCTGGCCTGCTATAGCAAAAGTTATTTCTCTCCAGAAATAAGAAAAGCAAAAGCTATTCCCGTATTATGGACCACCCATTTGATGGCACCAGAAGCATATACATTAAAAGCAGCAATAGACGGATGGATTAGGAATGAATCTGGTAAACAGATTGATGAAAGAGCTGCACAATCATATCATAAATATCAAAAATGTGGTATTAGAGGAGCCAGAAATCTATTTACAACAGGTTTTTAGGTTTAAAGTATACCTTTACAGTACTTATACAAGTATACCATAAACCACTAAAAACATTTCCCTTTTTTCAGGGGATTGGTTCTTTTCTATTAGTTATATCTTTGAGTATAATAGGCTAGAAGATGTTTTGTTTTTTAACAAGACTCTTTTTTTGCCTATATTTCTAATATGAATGTAACTACGTTATTTTCATTTTATAACTAAACAACCATGGCTGACAATCAAAAGTATATTAATGATTTGCTTGAAAAAATAGCAATTTTATCTAATAAACAAGAGGTCTTTCGGAGAGAAATTTTGAATCTTAAAAATGAGGTTCTTCGTTTTAAAAATGAAGAAGAACAAAAGAAAACTCAAGTAACCGAAGATACGATAACTGCTCCTGTTATTAAACCAGTGTTAAAAGAGGTAGAAGATAAAGTTGAAATAAAAGAGCCTTTGTCACAAAAACAACCGGAGGTGTCATTTTCTCAGCCTAAGGTTAAGCGAGATGTAAAGCCAAAAGGGAAGTCTAATTTAGAAAAGTTTATTGGAGAGAATCTTATAAGTAAGGTAGGAGTTATTATTCTGATTATAGGAGTTGCTATTGGTGCAAAATATTCTATAGATAATGAACTGATTAGCCCATTGACACGAATTATATTGGGATATCTTACCGGAATCGGTTTGATTGGTGTAGGGATGAAGCTAAAAAAGAAGTATGAGAATTTTAGTGCTGTTTTGGTAAGTGGAGCAATGGCTATATTATATTTTATTACTTTTCTTGCTTATAGCTTATATGGTCTTATCCCGCAAATGTTTACGTTTGGATTAATGGTGATATTTACAATTTTCACTGTATTTGCGGCCATACAATATAATAAACAGGTCATAGCACATATTGGACTAGTTGGTGCTTATGCAGTTCCATTTTTATTAAGTGATGGATCAGGAAAAGTAGCCGTTTTATTTAGTTATATGGCGATTATTAATGTAGGGATCTTAATCATATCTTTTAAAAAATACTGGAAACTTTTATATTATTCTTCCTTCATACTTACGTGGTTAATTTATTTTAGTTGGTATGCAATGGATTATGCAACGGAGGTTCATTTTGGATTAGCTTTTACCTTTTTGTTAGTGTTTTTTATCACATTTTATTTCATGTTCCTTGTATATAAATTAAATAGAAAAGAAAAATTTGGTACAGGAGATGTTATACTTCAGTTGATTAATGCATTTGTTTTTTATGGAATTGGTTTTTCTATGTTGAGTTACCATGAAATTGGATCACAGTTATTAGGCGTATTTACATTAGCAAATGCCATAATACATTTTGTTGTCAGTGTGATAATCTATAGATTAAAATTAGCGGATCGAAATTTATTTTACTTTAGTTCTGGAATGGTATTGGTCTTTATCAGTATTGCATTTCCAGTTCAGTTAGACGGAAATTGGGTAACCTTGCTTTGGGCTGCTGAAGCAGCATTGTTATTTTGGATAGGAAGGACTAAAAAAGTACCTATTTATGAAAAACTAGCATATCCAGTTATTGCCTTAACATTTTTTAGCTTAATTCAGGATTGGTGGATGTATTATGCAGAATATGCCTATATGCCTGGTACTGATGAAATTTCAGTAATTCCGTTTTTTAATATTTCAGTACTTACCTCACTACTGTGTGCGGCCTCTTTTGGATATATTCTCTTTTTACATCGTAGTGAGAATCATCCTTTTCCTTGGTTAAAATATAAGACTTGGTATCAGTTAATCTCCCTTTGGATATCAGCGATGTTTCTGTTTGTCTTGTATATGACTTTTTTCTTAGAGATTATTGATTATTGGGGTAGTTTAGATAGTAATCAAGAAGATTTTATGGGAATTTGGTTAATTAATTACACCTTAGCTTTCTTATCAATTTTATCTTTTGTAAATATTAAAAAGATTAAGAATGTAGTTTTTGGTTATATTAATATTGCGCTCAATATGTTTGCATTATTGATGTTTTTAACCTCTGGATTGTATTTACTGAGTGAATTGCGAGAAAGTTATTTGGATCCTACCTTGTTAGCATCAGGTGAAGCAGGATTGTATCATATAGGTATTCGATATATTTCATTAGTATTTTGTGTTTTATTATTAATAGCTAGTTATAAATATGTTAGACAAGGTTTTCTAAAAGGTGTTTTTACAATAGCTTTTGATGTTATTTTGCAGATTGCTATAATCTGGTTGTTGAGTAGTGAATTAATCCATTGGTTAGATATGGCTGGTTATACCTCTTCAGATAAATTAGGACTAAGTATTCTTTGGGGAATATATTCTTTATTGTTAATCGTTTTAGGATTTTGGAAAAAAATAAAGCATATACGAATAATAGCTTTTATACTTTTTGGAGTCACACTCATAAAATTGTTTTTATATGATATAGCACATTTAAATACGATCTCTAAAACAATTGTATTTGTATCACTTGGTCTATTATTGCTTATTATTTCTTTCTTATACAATAAATACAAACATATTATTACAGATGAGGTTAAAGATTAATATTGTACAGTGGGTATTGTTCTTAATTTGTTTACAAACTTATGCCCAAATTGATAAGTATACCTACAAAAAAGAATTATTGAACGTGTCTGATGATTGGCACACTATTGTATTGCCAGATGAGATTTTTAAAAATGTATCTTCTGATCTTTCAGATATAAGAATTTATGGTATTACTAAGGAAAATGATACTGTAGAGGCGCCATATCTTTTAGAACAAAAGAAGCCTAAAATATCAAGTAAAAATGTCGGATTTAAATATGTTAATAAATCTACTACAGATAAAGGTTCATTTATCACTTTTAAAGTTACGTTAGATGCTATAATTAATCAAGTTCAGTTATCTTTTGAACAAGACAATTTTGATAGGTTAATAAAAGTAGAAGGGAGTCAAAACCTAAAAGATTGGTATACTATTATAGATGATTATCGTGTGTTGTCTGTTAACAATGAATTGACGAAGTATTCATTTACAACCCTAAAGTTCCCTGATTCTAAGTATACATATTATAGAGTTTTTGTTAAAGGTAAAGATGCACCTGATGTAAAAAAGGCTGAGATTACCTTAAAAGAAAAACAAGAAGGTAGTTACAAGAAATTTACTGTTAAGACAACGGAAATTATAGAACAAAATAAAAATACAATAATTACTATTGATTTAGGAATGCCTGTTCCTGTAAGTCATATAAAAATTAAGACTAAGAATACTTTCGATTATTACAGGCCTTTTCGAGTGAAATATCTTAGAGATAGTATCCAGAGAGAAAGCGGATGGAAATATGATTATCAAAATATTACCTCAGGAGTTCTAAATTCTATCGAAGAAAATGAATTTAACTTTTATAGTACAATTACTAATAAGATAAGAATAATTGTCAATAATCAGGATAATGAACCATTAGATATTGATGAGGTTGTAGTTAAAGGATTTGATTATGAGTTGATTACTAGATTTAGTGCCTCTGCTAATTATTTTCTGACTTATGGTAATGAAGATGTGAATAAACCATCCTATGATCTTCAGTACATGAAAGAAAGAGTTCCAGAAAAATTAGTAAAAATTCAATTAGGGCCAGAACAAATAATTCCTAAAAACCAAGAGAGAACCGTGGAACCACTCTTTAAAAATAAAGTTTGGTTGTGGGCTATAATGTTTGTTGTTATTGCGTTGTTGGGAGGGTTTACATTGATGATGATGAAAAAAAAGTAATTTTTTTCAAAAAGGCTGTCCAAATATTCTTAATCACTTCGTCATAGAATCATATAAACCATAAATAAATAATAGTATGAAACAATTTATGTTCCTTTTTAAAGGTGGAGACGACGTTTGGGATGCAAAATCCGAAGAAGAACAAAATGCACACATGGAAAAGTGGATGCAATGGATTGGAAAAATGGCAGAAGAAGAAAAATATGTTGGAGGAGAACGCCTTTATCCGGCTGTAAAAACAATTCATCCTGGAGGCACAAAAGTAACTGACAGGTCTTTTGCTGAGGCTAAAGAATTAGTCGGAGGTTACATTACCGTATTAGCTGAAACATTAGATGAAGCTACAGAAATGGCAAAAGGTTGTCCGGGACTGCAGTGGGAGTCATCTGTAGAAGTTAGAGAAGTTTGGCCAGAAGATGTTTAATTTAAATGATAAAAGATGAAAGAGTTTTTGATGCTAATTAGAGGAGGGCAAGAAAAATATAGTACAGCATCTCCTAATGAAATGCAAAAGCACTTGGAACACTGGCAAGAATGGATGGGTGGATTAACTAAAGAAGAAAGATTGTTAGGAGGGCAGCCTTTAATAAAGGAAGGTAATACATTGTTAGAAAGAGGTAAGAAAGTCATAGATAGACCATTTGCAGAAGGAAAAGAGTTAGTTGGAGGATATCTTCTGATTAAAGCGGATTCTTTAGATCAGGCAACTACGATAGCTAAAGGTTGTCCAAGCTTTGAATATGATTGCAGTGTAGAAATTCGCGAAATCGCTCCATTAGCGCAATAATATATATTGGAGTCAGAAGATCACATAGATAATACGTTAAACCATCTTTTTAGACAAGAATCTGGGAAGATGGTTGCTGTTTTAATCAAAATTTTCGGGACTGAGAATATTGAAATGGCAGAGGATGTAGTGCAAGATGCATTAGTAAGCGCTCTAGAAACTTGGAAATATAGAGGAGTACCTGATAATCCCAAAGCTTGGTTGTATAGGACTGCAAGAAATAAAGCAATTGATATTTTAAGAAAGAAAAAACATAGCAAAACTATAGACTTTTCGGATCCCGAACGTAAGTTGTTGACTTCAGAATATACATTAACAAGTACGATGGATAATTTTTGGAAAGAACAGTATATACAAGACGATTTTTTAGCAATGATGTATGCTTGTTGTCATCCAGAGATCTCTCCAGAAAATCAAATAACCTTTATTTTAAAATCTCTTTGTGGGTTCAGTACTAAGGAAGTTGCAAGATCTTTTCTAACATCAGAAGATACTATTTCTAAAAGATTATATAGAACTAAAGAATACTTTAGAAAACAAAAAATAAGACCCGAAATACCATTGCCTGACGAGATTGCTGATAAGACTAAAACTGTTTTAAGTGCGATATATTTAATGTTTAATGAAGGATATAATGCTACTCACGATGATAATTTGGTCAGAAAAGATGTTATTTCTCAAGCGATGTGGTTATGTAAGTGTTTATTAGATAATGAGCGAACACAATTATCAGAAGTATATGCGTTGATGGCGTTAATGTTATTTCATACTGCTCGTGTGGATAGTCGTATTAGTGATTACGGAGAATTGATCCTTTTATCGGATCAAGATAGAAATTTATGGAATAAAGAATTAATTTCTCAAGGAAATAAGTATTTAAATCAATCAGCCTTTGGAGAATCTTTATCTACCTATCATCTCGAAGCTGCTATTGCTTATCAACATTGTATTTCTGAAAGCTATTCAAAAACCGATTGGAAGGAAATATTAATATATTACGATTTACTTTTAAAAATAGATAACGACCCAATTGTTTTTTTAAATAGATGTTTAGTTGTTTTGGAGCTTTTTGGGGCTGAAGAAGCACTAAAAACCATTAATAAAATAAAAAACGATAAAGTGATAAGTGGTTATTATCTATATTACGCAATTTTGGGTGAAATTCATGAGCGACTAATAAAACCGAATAGGGCTGTGGATTATTATCAAAAAGCAATACAACTTACACAGTCGCAACCGGAACAACATTTGCTTAAACGAAAAATATCAAGGATCCTTAACTAGTAAATGGTATTTTATATTTATCGTATTACTGACAGTTCTTCATAGATTCATAATAAGCGCGATATTCCTCATAACTAATCTTTTTTCTACCTTTCTCTAGTACAATTGTGTTTTGATTAGAGAATTCTGCATAGAGAATGGTTTTTTTAGGAAACCCGTCTATCACTATTTCCATATAACTATTGGCGGTAATTTTGCTAGTGTCAATTTCTATTTTGAATTTGCCATCATAATCAGAAAATGCATATGCACAAGATTCATCTGATAATTGTAGCTTCACAACTGCAATAGGAACAACAGAACCATCGGGTTTTTTTATATTGCCTTCAATAGTTTTAATACCGTTAGTATTAGTTGATGTTTCAGAAATTTGTTGTGTAATATTAGGGTCGACTTCTGTAGTGGTATTGCCAGAAAGATCTTCAATTGTCCAATTATCCAGTTTTTTTCCTTTTTTGTAAGTACCTTTTACAATTACACCTGATGCATCTTGTCTCCAATAATCACCATGCTTCTTTCCGTTTTTATAGTTGATTTTTTCTTTAGAACCACTTTTTGTAACATTCCATAGGCCTACTTTTTCACCTTTTTCGTAATATCCTTCTTCTGTAAAAGTAAAACCATTATCAGAGTTATAGTAGTAACCATTTCTTTCGTTGTCTTCATAGTTTTCTACTGTAGATAAATCTAGAGAACCTTTTTTTCTGAAAATCAAAAAATGCACCCATTCTCCATGTTTTTTCCCTTTTTTATATTCAATTTTATGAATACCTGTAACTTTTTTGTCCTTTAACTCTCTTACGTAGTATTTGCCATCAAGTTCATTTTCTTTATTAACCTCCAACAGTTCGTTATATTCTTCTTTACTGAGTTCTATGTATCCCCCTTCTATAGGAGTTTGCCCCTTGACTATAAATGAAAATAATAATATGAAAGTGAAGACAATGTGTGATTTTTTCATCCTAATTATCGATTGTATTTGTTTAATTTAATTTTCCCAAACTGTACAACTAAAGTTAAGTTATTTTTGTTGTTTTTCAAATAACATATAGTATTCAGAGGTCGTTTGTTATTATAGATCAAAGACAATACCAATTTGTTACCTTGTTTAAATAATTTTAAAAACACAAAATATCTAGTAGTTATCTTATAACAAAGATGCTTTTTTGTAACTAAATTAATAGCTTATAAAGAATCGAAGGTATTACCGTAAATGAGATATGATTATTATTTGTAGCTTTACCAGTAATGAAGACATGCCAATTTGTTATAATTTTATCTGGCATCATCTTTGTAAACCATTAAATAATTAATATAAATTTTTACAATGAACAAAGGAACAGTAAAATTCTTTAATGATGCCAAAGGTTTTGGTTTCATCACTGAAGAAGGTTCGAACAAAGAACATTTTGTACACATTTCAGGATTAGTAGATGAAATTCGTGAAGGTGATGTCGTAGAGTTTGATCTACAAGAAGGAAAAAAGGGGTTAAACGCAGTAAATGTAAAAGTAATTTAATACATACTACATAACTTTTTTAATCAATAAGCCTATCAGTTTTGATAGGCTTATTTGTTTTTAGAAGTTTAAACAATTGGTAAACGTAATCTCTTAATTATTCTAGTTTAACTAGAAAATACTAATAGATCGTTTTTATATCTTCACTTTCTTATCTCCTTATAGCGTATCCACAAGAAGACGGTAAGTCTTTTATAAAATTCATCATAAGCTTAAAATTCAATCTAAAGTGTGTTTGTAAAAATCTCATAGTCTTTTCCCTTTTTATAATATAACGCTCATTAGAAGAAGATACCCTACCACTGTTATATTCTTTTTATATAATATTTTGAATGAAGTATAAAAAAGAATAAAAGCCTATGTTGTACTCTATAAGATGTAAATCACGCTAAAAAAACAAAGTTTTTTAATTAGGTGTAACAATTAATGATCAAGTGCATCAAAGAAGAAATCAAAAAATAAAACTTTATGAAAAATTTGAAAATTACATTTGCTTTCTTCTTGTTAATTAATCTTGCATTTAGTCAAGCTCCAGCAGTTACAATAAACGTATCAGGAAATGGAACCCCAGTTATATTTTTGCCTGGTTTTACTACACCAGGATCAGTTTGGGATGAAACAATAACTCATTTAAAAGGTAATTATCAAAATCATGTAGTATCCTATGCGGGATTTGATGGTAATACACCTATCGCTATGCCTTGGTACGATACTATAAAAAAAGAATTGATTACGTATGTTAAAGAAAATAAGTTGACAGATGTAATTATTATTGGTCATAGTATGGGAGGTAATTTAGCAATTGATATTGCGGCCTCTTTACCTAATTACATAAAAGATTTAATTCTGGTGGATTCAATACCTTGTATGCGCGAATTAATGATGCCTGGAGTATCAGAAACCCAAATCCAATACGATAGTCCTTATAATAAACAAATGTTATCTATGGATGAAGAACAGTTTACTCAAACAGCTCTGATGATGGCACAAAAGATGACTAATAAAAAGGAGAAAGTGAATACCTTGCTAAATTGGATACAAATAGCAGATCGAGAGACATATGTATATGGTTATACAGATTTATTAAAATTAGACCTGAGAAAAGTATTGGGTAAAATAACTGCAAAAACTCTAATTATTGGAGCTGCTTTTCCAACGATCGAAACAGCAAAAGCAAATTACGAGAAACAATACGCAAGCTTATCTAATAAACATATAGAGATGATACCCGACAGTAAGCATTTTATTATGTTTGATCAACCAGAATTGCTTTATGAAGAGATAAATAATTTCTTAACTAATGAGTAAAGAGAAGCTACAACTTTTTGAGACAATATATGATGATTGTTACCCAATGGTATTGCAGATGTGCTTGGGATATATGAAAGGAGACGAGAGTTTAGCTTATGATTTAACCCAAGAAGTATTTATTAATATTTGGAATGCAATGGATAAGTTTAAAGGTAAATCTACTCATAAAACTTGGGTGTATAGAATTACCGTTAATTCTTGTCTTCAACACATTAGAAAAGAAAAAAATAAAAAACAAGTGCCTATTGATTCGGTAGTGCATATGATTGAAGATGATAATCAAGAGGTTAACGTAGGAGAAAATAAGAATTTATATATCGCAATAGGTAAGCTAGAAGAGATAGATCGTTTGCTAATCATGATGGTTTTAGAAGGTCAGGATTATGATGATATTTCTGAAATAATGGGAATAAAACCAACCAATGTAAGAGTTAAGATCCATAGGATAAAGAAGAGACTAAAAAAAATATTAGATCATGAATAATGAATTTGAAGCATTGCAGAGTCAATGGAAAGAAAATAAGAATAGTATTAAACGTAATTCACCGGATTCAGATGAGATGTTTTCTGTGATAAAGAAAAAGAAAAGTTGGAGTACTCGTTTTCATTATGGAAATATTGTTGTACTATCATTGGTTTTGATAGGTATAGCTTCTTTCTTCTATTTTGTAGCTCCAGTTCAAGAACTGTTGAGTAGAATAGGTGTAGGGTGTATGATTGGCGGTTTGTTCTTAAGAATATTGATAGAAATTATAAGTGTATCTAAAGCAAAAAAGATCAAGATGACGGATAATGCTTTACAAACTACTAACGATACGATTGCATTTTATAACTTTAGAAAAAAGATTCACGGACCTATAACTATCGGAATTATAGTGTTATATACAGTTGGTTTCTATGTGATTACTCCAGAGTTTAGTTTGTATTTTAAAACATGGCAGATGATCTTGATTGATGTATCTTATATTGTTGGTGCGATCATACCTTATTTGGCTGTTAGAAAAAATATCAAAAAAGAGATACGTATTTTATTAGAAATTATTGAGTTAAAGAGAACAATAACAACTGAAGTTAAATAATATATTAGAGAAATTAATTTATAATATAGATAAGTCGACCATCCATATGGTCGGCTACTTTCCCGTAGGCGATTAAAGATGCACCTATGGTCCAGCGCTTTGATTTTCCCATGCTATACCAAAAAGAATATCGTTGATATAACCAATTTGGCTGAATGTTTCTAGGGCGAGTTATATAAAATCCAAACTGCTGTAAGAAATAAAAATCTCCTATGGAGAATTGGTGTCCAGCTGTTATTGACGATGAAAATGCAGAATCATTAATGCCTTGTTGTTGTGCAATCTCTAGATCAGAAAAATCATACCATAACTCTATGCCAGCATTTAACCCATTAATTCCAGATATTGGTTGTAGAATTCCTCCCATGATCCCAATTAAAAGATGATTCGAAGCCTCTGCTTCTCTATCAGAAGATCTTAAACTCACAAATGAACCTAAGTAATAATCGATAGATGTTTCATAAGATTTTAAGGATTTTGGTTTTTTCTTTAATTGGGTGTTATTAATGATTTTATCAACACCTATGGAAAAAGTTGGAAAATTCATTCCTTTATTTGGCTGCTTTTGACCTCCATTAGAGATGTGATTATAATTTGCAGATAGATTGATTGCATAATTATCGTTAATATGATAATTGAGATTTAGAGATAATGCTAGGTAAAAACTAAAATGAGTACTAAATAATAGGTTTTCGGGGTTTGTTTCTTGATCAAATATTTGATCAAGATATGTTACCCCAACAGATCCTCTTAGCGAAAATTTTAAAGGTCCTTTATAGGTAAAATAAGGTTCTACAAAGTATATTAGATTGTATGAGTTACCCAGAATATTTGGATTGGCATAGTTAAAATAGGCAAATGAAAAACCACTTCTTCCGTAACAGAAACAGGTTTTCCAGGCTTTATCACTGGTTTTTAACCAACTATATTCTAATTGTAATCCATAAGGATTTGTTTGCGAAATCGGTTTTAATTCTGGCGAATGTGCGATGATAAAACCGTAATGAGATTTTGCCCCAATAAAAGTAGGATTCACTTGGGCTCCTATCGAGGTATAGATCAATGTACTGAATAAGATTAATGTAATCTTTTTCATTGTTAATCAGTGTGTTATTAAATTTACTGAAAATTATTAACGGTTTAAATTCAATTTGATACTTTATTTTAGTCTTCATAAAGAAAACCCTAGTATACTAGAAATATTATTTGCAATTATTTAGTACATTAGTAAAGAACTATAGCATACATAACAACAACTTGAAGCCAATAACGACCATCAATGATGTCATCGATTCTTTAGATGATATTATTAAAACATCACAATCTGATAATAGTCCTTTAGGATATTTTGCTGCGTTATATAAACGTGTAACTATTAAGGTAAAAGAAGGAATTGAAAATGATTTTTTTGATAACGGTCCTAGGATGGAAAAACTTGATATTATTTTTGCTAGTAGATACTTAGATGCCTATTTTTCTTATAGAAATGATAAAGTAGTGACGACTTCTTGGAAAATAGCATTTGACTTGTCAAAAAATTATTGGCCTATAGTATTACAACATTTATTAATAGGAATGAATGCCCATATTAACTTGGATCTAGGAATAGCAGCTGCAGAAGTTTCCAAAGGCACAAATATTGAAAATCTTAAAGAAGATTTTGATAAAATAAATCAAATTCTTTCATCATTAGTAATTGAAATAGAAAATGATCTAGCAAATATTTGGCCGACCCTTAAAAAAATACTCAAATTAACTCGAAACGTTGATGATTTTTTAGTTGATTTTAGTATGGAATTAGCAAGAGATGGAGCATGGGAGTTTGCTAAACAAATTGCAATCACACCAAGTGATCAATTTATAGAAGTAATTAATCAAAGAGACCTTAAAGTAGCTGATAAAGCTTCAATAATTACAAACCCAGGTTTCGTGGCTAATATTATCTTGGGTATTATTAGAATAGGCGAACGAGGATCTGTTTCCAATAAAATTCTATATTTAATATCCTAAAACGCAGTTTTTTTGTTTTTCAAAGTCAATTTTGACTTTTTTAACATAATATGTAAGGAAAATTACTTTTTTATTTAATTTTTTCGCGATAAACATCTTAAATTTTTCTTATGTTTTAATATTTTAGTTAAAAAAATGTGATAAAAACAACGCAAACGTTTGCGTGATTGTAATTTCTGTGATCCCTTGTTAAATCTTCATTTCTAGGGTTTTTATTTTTTATTATTGTTAAATAAATAGTGTTAAAAAAGAATATTCAATATAGTTTACCTTGTTTGTTTAATGATTTGGTAATTCGGTTCTTAATTTAGTAACATAATCATTAACTAAATTTAACACTATGAGAATGTTTGTCAAGTTTTTTGGAATTCTGTTATTAATTTTGTCATCATCTGCCTGCGAAACAGAAGAGTTAATTGTAGAAGATGCCGCTGATATACAAAATACAACAGATATAGATGCAAAGGCAGGACCTTGGGTTCGACAGTTTACTGATAACTTTAATTCTAATGGAAATTTAAATCAATGGGAGAGGACGCATAATAGAGCGGATTATAATTCTAGTGTATGTAATTATAAAAATTGGAATTCAGAAATAGCTAATCTTGATGGCAGTAGTTGTTTACGTCTTCAAGCATATAAAAAGAGCAATAATAATTATGAATCAGGTCATGTAAAATCTTACTTTAATTTTCATCCTGGAAATAACGAGGAATATAGAGTAAGAGCAAGAATTAAATTGTTAGCTAAGAACGGTACAAATAGTTATAAAGGATTTTCGGAAACTTATGGTGCTTGGCCAGCTTTTTGGACGGTTAATGAAACGAATTGGCCTACGCGTGGAGAAAGTGATATTATGGAAGGTTATTCTTTTGGTAATAGCGCAAGATTCGCTAGTAACTTATTTTATGGAGCAAATACCTCTCAAAATCAATTGGGAACTAGTGCTGAAAGAAGATATAATTTAGGAGAAGGATGGCATACTTACGAGCAAAGATGGATCAACAGAAATGGATGGGTTACTATTCAGGTCTATGTTGATGGGAATAGAGTTGCTAGTTATAATAATAATGTGGATAATGATCTAAGACTTCAGAATTTCAAAAACCATAATATTATTTTAAATTTAAATATAGGTTCGGACACAGGTATTTTTAATAATTCTAGCATTAATATTTACTGGAATACTTATATGTATGTGGATTATGTTCGTGTAGATAAACGGACTATTTAGAAATATAGATACTTTATACTAAACCATTACATCTTAATTAAAAATAAAAAGCTGTCTCATATTAACCTAGAGGCAGCTTTTTTAAAAATGATAGTGTTTTGATTTCGTCTCAAAAAAGCCTAAAAAATATACACCACTTAGTTTTAAGTACTTCCACTGTTGTCAGAAATGTATACAATTACATTTATCTAGTTTTTTCTTACTCTCAGTTCTGACTGGCCCATACTTAAATAGAGAGTTTTTGGTTTTTGAATTTTTAGGCTTTTTGTTTTCTATTGAATTTGGCTAACTCAAATAAATTAAGAACTTCAATATTGTTTTCTCAAAAGTACATTATATGACGACTCTAATAAAGAGTTAAAGAACTGGTTTTGATAGGGGTATGTTACCCTTTGTTTTGTGATGATATCATAGATATATATCTTTACTTTGATAATCCTAAAAAAAAATAAAAACTTAGTTCATGAATCATCAATTAATAATAAAAAGCTTGTTAAGAAATCAAAAGGTTTTCGAAGAACTATTAAGCGGTATTACAAAAGAAGAATATTTATGGAAAGACAGGCCAAATCGTTGGTGTTTACTTGAGATAGTTTGTCATTTATATGATGAAGAAATTGAAGATTTTAGAAAAAGAACAAAACATATATTAGGTACTCCAGATAAAAAGTTTAGCCCAATTGATCCCGAAGGTTGGGTGGTTAACAGAGCGTATATAAAACAAGATTATAATGTTGTTTTTAATAATTTTATCAAGGAACGAAAAGTATCGGTTAATTGGTTGAATTCTTTAGAAAATACTAATTGGAATAATGTTTCAATACATCCCGACCTTGGAGAAATGACAGCAAAACAATTTCTTACTAATTGGTTAGCACATGATTATTTGCACTTTAAGCAAATCACAAATCTAAAATTGGATTATATTAAATACACATCTAAAGAAGATTTCTCTTATGCAGAAGGATATTAGATATATAGTCTAAAAAGATTTCGAAAAGTACAGTCCAACACTATCGCCCGTAAATTGCGGTGCGAATGCGATATCGTCTAGATTTTTAAAAGGGTTCCAAGAAATAAGATGTTCATAATGGTATACTAATCGCGTTGTTAAGATTCCTATTCCAGCTCCTACAAGTACATCAGAGAGATAATGTTTGTTGTTCATCATTCTTAAGCTACCAGTGGTAATTGCAAAAATATATCCACTATACGCTAATAAAGGACTACTATCGATGAATTCTTCATATAAAACAGCAGCAGAAACAAAAGCCATAGAAGAATGTCCTGATGGAAATGAGTTTAATTGGGTAGGATCTCCTGGTCGTGCCTTATCAACCTCTTTTTTTAAGACTGTAGTAGCTGCACTGGTTACTAAAGAAGAGATTAAAAGGTTTTTAGTTTGATCGAACCAATTATTTCTTGATGCTACTCCAAAAATATCAGCAGCATACATTTGCACTATAGGGGCGTACCTTGTGTAATCATCAATGTTTAAATAAAAATTATTACCTGTGTAACCTCTAATGTCTTTTTGTAATGATTTTTCAAAATCACTAGTTGATAAAAGAATTCCAGAAGCAATTAAAGTAAAGGGTATTACTCTTTTTGTAAATAGATTTCTTTTTTGTTTTTTACGTTCAGTTTGTTTAGAAGTCTTGAAATCAACTTTAGTAGCTGGTGCTTCTGTAAATTGGGCATTGGTGGTGTTTATATATAGACATACCAATAGTAGTAGGTTAATACTAATCTTCATAGAATATTTTTTTAGGGCTCTTTTTGATTTGGGATCAAAAGCATTGAAATATACTATTTTAATATTAAAAAAATGTTAAATTAGATGAAGCTATTATTAATTTTTGGCAACTAATACTATTAACAGGTTAGTTTGTAATGTCCTTAAAAACAGTGTTTAAAGGTAGTTTCGTGTTTTTTGAAGAGTCATGAGTATTGTTGTAAGGTATTAAATTTCATTTCAAATAAACAAAACCGATATTAGCTATTGACTTTTATAGGATTCCTTTAAAAAAGGCTTATATTTGCACGCAATTAAATCTTAATTGCGATGACAGCACACGAATCCAAAATCGTTGGAGAAGGACTTACATATGATGATGTACTTTTAGTCCCTGCATTTTCCGAAGTACTACCACGAGAAGTAAGTATCCAAACAAAATTTACAAGAAATATAACGATTAACGTTCCTATAGTTTCTGCGGCTATGGATACCGTTACAGAAAGCCGTATGGCAATTGCTATGGCGCAAGAAGGTGGAATTGGTGTATTGCACAAAAATATGACCATTCAGGAACAGGCTATGAAAGTTCGAAAGGTAAAAAGGGCAGAAAGTGGGATGATTATAGACCCTGTTACATTACCATTAGATGCAAAAGTTATTGATGCTAAAAATAATATGCGAGAGCATAGTATTGGAGGAATTCCTATAGTAGATGATAATAATAAGTTGTTAGGAATAGTTACTAATAGAGATTTACGTTTCGAGAAAAATAATGAACGACCTATTTCAGAAGTGATGACTAGCGAAAATCTAGTTACTGTTGGAGAAGGAACATCATTACAGGAAGCAGAAGTTATATTACAAGATAATAAAATTGAAAAATTACCAGTAGTAAATGATGATAATACCTTAGTGGGATTAATAACTTTCAGAGATATTACAAAACTAACGCTAAAACCAAGTGCTAATAAAGATAGTTTAGGACGTCTTCGTGTAGCTGCTGCTATTGGAGTAACGGGTGATGCGGTGGATCGTGCAGAGGCTTTAGTTGGTGCTGGAGTAGATGCGGTGGTAATTGATACAGCTCATGGACATACTAAAGGAGTAGTTTCTGTTCTAAAAGAAGTGAAAAAGAAGTTTCCTGAATTAGATGTAATTGTGGGTAATATTGCAACAGGAGAGGCTGCAAAATATTTGGTAGAAGCTGGAGCTGATGCGGTAAAAGTTGGAATTGGACCAGGCTCTATCTGTACGACTAGAGTTGTTGCTGGAGTAGGTTTTCCACAGTTTTCAGCAGTTTTAGAAGTTGCTTCTGCAATTAAAGGATCAGGTGTTCCTGTAATAGCGGATGGAGGAATTAGATATACTGGAGATATTCCTAAAGCAATTGCAGCTGGGGCAGATACAGTTATGTTAGGCTCTCTATTAGCAGGAACAAAAGAATCTCCTGGGGAAACAATTATTTACGAAGGAAGAAAATTTAAATCCTATCGCGGAATGGGGTCAGTAGAAGCAATGAAAAAAGGATCAAAAGATCGTTATTTTCAGGATGTAGAGGATGATATCAAAAAACTAGTTCCAGAAGGAATTGTTGGTCGTGTAGCGTATAAAGGAGAATTATATGAGAGTATTCATCAATTCGTTGGTGGATTGCGTGCTGGTATGGGATATTGTGGTTCTAAAAATATTAAAACGCTACAGGATACAGGCCGTTTTGTGAAAATAACTGCTAGTGGTATCCATGAGAGTCATCCTCATGATGTTACTATTACTAAAGAAGCTCCTAATTATAGTAGGTAATAAAGTTTTAAATAAAGATATAAAAAAACGCTTCAAAATTATTTGAAGCGTTTTTTTATAATGTATTTTAATAGGTAAGATTACTGTACTGGAATTCCCAGTTTTGTCATTACCGTTTTAGTAAGATCAAATTTTGGATCTACATACGCTAATCCACTGCTTGTAATTGTTAGTACTTGTGTATATCCTTCTGCTTTGGCTACTTCTTCTAGCGCCTTTCCTATTTTAGTATATAATGGTTGTAATAATTTATTTTGCTCTAGTTGTACTAGTTGTGAACCGTTTTGGCGAAATTTAGCAATGTCATTTTCTACAGCAATGATTTCTTCTTGCTTAGTTTTTTTCATAGGTTCAGTCATCGTTGCTTCACCATCCTGATAAGCCTTTACTTTTGCTTGGTAATCATCAACTTTTACTTTTAAGTCAGCTTCTAATTTAGTATTATATGCTTTTAAGTCTTCTTGAACCTTAGTAAGTTCAGGCATTTTAGATAAGATAAAATCACTATCGATTGTTCCTACTTTAGACTGAGCTATTGCTTGTAAACTAATAAATAATACTAGTATTGGAAATAATATATTTTTCATTATAACTTCTTTTCTTTAATTTTTGATTTAGAATTTTTGCAAATATATAAGGTCTAAGGCAATATACGTGCCAAGACAAAAAAAAATAAAAATCTATTCTTGAAACAATTGACCACGGTGTGGTTTTAAGGCGTCTCTAACTTTTTTCATTTCGGAATCTGTTACTACCATATAGGCAATACAGTGAAACTCGTTAACATCTTGATGTCCAGTGTTTTTTATAGACAATCCTTCAGAGGTAATGTATTCATTAAGGTGAATCACATGGTGTTGTGCCGTTTTATTTGCTACAGGACCTCTAAAATCCCAAATAAGCTTTAATTTTCTTTCCAAATTTTATAGTTAAGGTTGTTGTAAAATATATATTTTTAGATTTCGAAAGTGTTTTTTTTCTTTCTTATATATCTCTACTGGTTAAATAATGTGGCAATATATACAGAACACTAAAATTTTAAAAGCTATTTAATACTATATTATGGTAATGATTCGTTAGAACAAAGAGCTTGTAAAACGCTTTAATATTGTTATTTTTGTCCGATTTGGGACTTTATTTAGAGAGAACTATGCACAAAAAATCTATCGTACTGTTTTTAGCAGTCATCTTTTGCACCTTAATATATGGTCAAGAAAAAGACCCTGTATTACTTACCATTAATAATTCGCCAGTATACAGATCAGAGTTTAAGAGAGTATATCTTAAAAATATTGATTTGGTAAAGGATGAATCCCAAAAAGATATTGATGAATATCTAGAGCTATTTATAAATTATAAATTAAAGTTAGAAGAAGCTAAAGAACAAGGTCTAGATAAAAAAGAATCTTACATTAAAGAACTAGAAGGGTATAAGAAACAACTTTCTTCTGGATATCTTACAGATACAGATGCATCTGATGCTTTGGTAAAAGAAGCCTACGATCGTTTACAAGAAAGAGTAAATGCAAGTCATATACTGGTACAGGTTAAACCTAATGCATCTCCAAAAGATACATTGCAAGCTTATCAGAAAATAATAGAGGCAAGGAATAAAATAATTAATGGAGCTGATTTTAAAGAAACCGCTTTTGAGTATAGTGAAGATCCTTCTGCCAAAAAAAATGGGGGTGATTTAGGTTGGTTTTCTGCGTTTAGAATGGTGTATCCGTTCGAACAAGCTGCTTTTACAACTAAGGTAGGGAATGTTTCAGAACCTTTTAAAACTCGTTTTGGGTATCACATCGTAAAAGTTAATAACAAAGAAAAAACTTTAGGAGAGGTTACAGTTGCTCATATTATGGTAGCCTTTAATAAGGACAGAACGGAAAATGAAGCAGAAAAAAGAATCAATGAGATCAAGACGCAATTGCAAGCTGGTACTTCTTTTGAATCACTTGCAAAACAGTATAGTGATGATCGCAATACTGCTGTAAACGGTGGTAAGATTAATCGTTTTGGTAGAGGAGCTCTAAATTCAGAAGATTTCGAGAAAGTAGCTTTTGCTTTAAAATCTGAAGGAGAATTATCAAAGCCTGTAAAAACTAAGTACGGCTGGCATCTCATAAAATTATTAGAAAAGCATTCACCCAAAACTTTTGATGAGCTGAAAGGAGAACTTACTCAGAGAATTAAAAAGGATAGTAGATCTCAACTTATTACAAAATCATTTATAAATTCTTTAAAGGAGAAATATGGTTTAAAAAGAAATGAAGAAGCAATATCTTATTTCAAAAAGAACGTACCATCGACTATTTTTAGTGAAAAATGGGATATCCCAACTGATGATAAGAATTTAACTAATTCTGTTTTTTCTATAGGTAAAGAAAGTTTTACTTATTTAGATTTTGCAAAATTTATACAACAAAAAGGAACTCGTAAAACGAAAACAAAAGATATCTCTTTGTTTATAGAAAATGTGTATTATGATTATGAATCAGCTAAGTTACTCCAGTACTATGAAGAGCATTTAGAAGAAGATAATCAAGATTTTGCAAATGTAGTTTCGGAATATAGAGATGGATTATTACTATTTGACCTTATGGAATCTAAGATTTGGAATGCTGCTAAGGTTGATTCTGTAGGGCTTCAAGAATTTTATGCATCTAGAAAAGAAACCTATATAAAAGAAGAAAGTTATAAAGTGATAAAAGCCTCTTCGTCTAATAAAGAGCTAATAGATAATGTGAAAGCGAAAATTGAAAAAGCCAATAGTATTGAGGAAATTAAAAAGGAGGTGAATATTTCAGACTCCAATACGGTACTTTTTACAGAAGAAGAGTTAACTAAGGATATAGATGAGTTAGCAGATAAATTTTCAGGTAAAAATGGAGAAGTGGTTGTTGTTAATGAGGATGATTATATAACCCTGATTAAAGTAGTAGAAGTACTACCTTCAAGGGTGAAAACCTTTGATGAAACAAAAGGTAAGGTTATTAATGACTTTCAGGAAGACCTAGAAAAGCAATGGCTTAGTGAACTTAGAAAGAAATATTCTATAGAATTAAATAAAAAGACGTTAAAACAAATCAAAAAAGAATTATCTATCTAAATGAGATATATCTCTAACATACTATTGTTTTTTGTTTTAGTTTCTTGCGGAAATATAAATCGAAACGCAAACAGAGAAGTGGTAGCAAGAGTTAATGAGACATATCTCTATAAAGATGCTATAAAAGACCTGGTTCCTAGTGGTACAGCAGCAGAAGACAGTTTAAATATAGTAAATAACTATATTAATATATGGGCAACTAAACAATTGTTTATAGACCAATCAAAAAGGAATCTTACGGAAATAGAACTTCAGGAATTTGATAATTTAGTAGAGGATTATAAAAGTACTTTATATATCAATGCTTATAAAGATGCCGTAATCAATAAATCCATTAATATGGAGGTTACCAAAGATGATATGACGTCTTATTATTCAGAAAATTTAGAAAATTTTATTCTTAATGAAGAGTTGGTAAAGCTACGTTACTTACATTTGCCACCTGATTATAAAAATATTGTTGCAACGCAAACACGTTTTAATCGTTTTAATGAAGAGGATCATGAAGAACTACTTGGTAAAAAAATAGAGTTTGCTACATTTTCCTTTAATGATTCAGTTTGGGTTCAGTTTGATCAGGTATTAAATAAAATCCCTGTTCTTAAGAATCAAGACAGGAACAAGATCTTAAAAGATGGTAAGTATGTTCAGTTGCGAGACTCTTTGGGAGTGTATATGATTAAAATAAAAAAAGTGCTTAAGAAAAAAGAAACAGCACCTTTAGATTATATAAAGCCAACAATACGACAAATCATATTGAATAAAAGAAAGCGAGAGCTGATAAAAAAATTAGAAAAGGATATCACGAAAGATGCAATTAAAAACAAACAATTTGAAATATATAATTAAGAATACTATTTGTATTGCTGTATTGCTATTATGTAGCACTGGTGCTCAGATCTATGCTCAGGAAATTATAGAAGATGTTAAAAAAGAGGTTGAGAAGAAAGAAGATTCTGTAAAATCATTTCAAAAGATTAAAATCGATGGAGTTGCAGCTGTTATAGGAGAATATGTAATATTAGAGAGTGATATTACAATTGCTTATCAGCAATTGATAAGTGAAGGAGTTTCTGCTGCAGATGTTAGTCGTTGCGAATTAGCAGGAAGCTTATTTGAAAACAAATTATATGCTCATCATGCGGTTCAAGATAGTGTTATTGTATCTGATGCTGAGGTGAATTCTATGGTAGATCAGCAGCTGAGTTATATGACTAGAGAATTGGGAACAATAGATAAAGTTTTAAAATTCTATAGAAAAGAAAGTGAAGCAGATTTTAGAAAAGAGCTTTTTGAAATCAATAAAGGAAATAGACTAGCAGAACAAATGCGTTCTAAAATAGTAGAGGATGTAGAAATCACACCGGAAGAAGTTAGAGAATTTTTTGATGAAATTCCTGAGGATGAAAGACCTCTTTTTGGTACAGAGTTAGAACTTGCTCAGATAGTAATAGACCCTAAAATCCCGGATGAAGAAGAACAAAAAGTAGTTGATAGGTTAAAACAATTTAGAACTGATATCGTAGAAAATGGAAGTAGTTTTGCTACTAAGGCAGTTTTATATTCTCAAGATCCCGGGTCAAAATCAAAAGGAGGGAAATACACACTAAATAGACAAACTCCTTTTGCTAAAGAGTTTAAGGACGTTGCCTTTAGTTTACAGGTTGGTGAGGTTAGTGAGCCTTTTAAGACAGATTTTGGTTGGCATATTATACAATTAGATAAAATTAGAGGAGAAGAAATAGATGTTAGACATATTTTATTGATTCCAGATGTTACAAGAGAAAGTGTTGAGGTAGCACAGAAACTTGTGGATTCTGTTCGTACAGCAGTGGTTTCTGGAACTATTGGTTTTAAAGAAGCTGCTAGAAAATTTAGTAATGAAAAAGAGACCAAAGAAGATGGAGGACAATTATTAAATCCTACAACAGGTGATACACGTTTTGAACTTACCAAAATTGATCCTATATTGTACGATCAAGTATCAAAATTAAAAACGAATGAAGTTTCGTTAGTAATACCAGATCAAGATCGTCAAGGTCGTAAAAAATTTAAATTAATCACTGTACTAAATCGTTTTGATGAGCATATAGCGGATTATTCTAAGGATTATTTAAAAATACAAGAACTCGCTCTCAGGAAAAAACAAATAGAAGCAATACGAGCTTGGCAGGAAGAAAAAATTAATGATACTTATATAAAAATTAATGGAGAGTACAGAGACTGTGAGTTTAGCGGTAACTGGTTAAAAAAAGAAAAATAATATGTCTGACGTTGCAGCAGTAGAAAAACTGGTAAGCAAACATACCGAACTCAAAAAAGAAATAGCAAAAATAATCATAGGTCAGGAAGAAGTAATCGATCAGATACTGATTGCTGTGTTTTCTGGAGGTCATGCTTTATTGATAGGTGTTCCAGGATTAGCAAAAACACTAATGGTTAATACCATTTCCAAAGCTTTAGGATTGGATTTTAAAAGAATTCAATTTACTCCAGATTTGATGCCAAGTGATATATTAGGAAGTGAAATCTTAGACGAGTCCAGACATTTTAAATTTATAAAAGGCCCAGTGTTTTCTAATATTATTTTGGCTGATGAGATTAATAGAACTCCACCAAAAACACAGGCAGCCTTATTAGAGGCAATGCAAGAAAGAGCCGTAACAGTAGCTGGTCACCATTATAAACTGGATTTACCATATTTCGTATTAGCTACACAAAATCCTATTGAACAAGAAGGGACTTATCCATTACCAGAGGCTCAATTGGATAGATTTATGTTCGCTATAGAATTAAAATATCCTAGTTTTCAAGAAGAAGTAGAAGTTGTAAAAAGTACTACAGGAGATACTTCTGCAACAATTAATGCCTTGTTTACTGCTCAGGAAATTATCGATTTTCAGCAATTAATTCGTCGTATACCTGTAGCGGATAATGTAGTGGAATATGCAGTATCAATGGTTTCTAAAACCAGGCCTAATGGAGAATCTGCAACAGATTTGGTTAAGAGTTATATAGATTGGGGTGCGGGTCCAAGAGCATCACAAAACCTAATTTTAGCAGCAAAAGCAAATGCAGCGGTAAAAGGTAAGTTTTCTCCAGATATTGAGGATGTGCAAGCTGTGGCTATGGGGATATTACGTCACCGTATGATTAAAAACTATAAAGCCGAAGCAGAAGGAGTAAGTATTGAGGATATTATTCAAAGCTTATTCTAATCATTAAACCAATTTCTTAGTTTAAGAAGAATCAATTTTTATTTAATAAAAAAAGAAAAGCCCATTCAAGTAGGAAATGGGCTTTTTGCAATTATGAACAATTGAATTTTTGGGTAATGAATACTTGGGGAAAATCATCACCAGATATCTTCAATTTCAGTGCGCGAAAATAATAAAATAAGGGGAAATAACCCCGTTTTTTAACATTTCTTTAATCCACTTTTAAGGGTTTGTAAAGAAATCATAAAGCCTGATTTAAAATCTTTTAACCTCAATAGAGTAATTGAGGTTGTTGATTAATGTTTTCATTAACTTATAGAGGTAGAATTCTAAATAACTTTGTTTTTTTTTATCTAAATAATTAAACCTTTTTTATTTCTGCGAGTCTTACTATTGAACGTTCATTAAAATAAAGTTGAATAATTAAGAAAAATAGATAGATGAAAAATAGTATAACCTACATAATAATTATGTTTTTGGGAGCATTTACAATGTTTGCTCAGTCGGAAGATGTAACTGATAGACGTGAGAAACATAAAGAGCGAAGAGAGTTAAGAAAAGAATTTAATGAAAGCCTGTCAGAAGATCAAAAAGCTCAATTAGAGTATCAAAGAGAGTTGCATAAAGAACACAGAAAGGCTTTTAAAGATACTTATACAGAAGAACAATTACAGATTGTAAAGAATGAAGACCTTTCTAGAAAAGGAAAACGTAAAGCCTTAAATCCTACGTTAAGTGATGAGCAAAAAAGCCTTAAAAATAAACAAAAAGAGGAAATGAAAGCTGCTAAAAGCAAGTTTGAATCATCTCTTAATGATGAACAATTAGAGAAATATAAAAAGGTAAAAAAGAAAGGTCACAGAAAAGGGAAGAAAGGACGTAAAGGTCATAACAGAAAAAAAAGCGATAAAGAAGAAAATTAAATTTAGTTTATTTTGTGTAGAAAGAGTGAAGTTGCTAAAACTTCACTCTTTTTTTGTTTTTATGTTAAAATTGATGGTTTTTAAATCAATAACTTAACAATTTACTACAACGTTTTCGTAATTCTTAAAGAAGTCAATTAAAATATTAGATATTTTTTTATGTGATTACCATTTTAATAGTTCTAAAATTGATGATTTAATCAAATAAAAGCGGTATTTTTTTTAAAAATGTAAAAAAGGGTTATTAACGCCATTCATTTAATAAAATCCCTTAAAATTCGTATTTTCGTCGGACTTTTCAATACACATTATATAGCAAAATTGTTCTCAATATCGATATGATAAAAAAAGATGTGAGTCTAAGTTATAGAAACACAAAATACTGTTTCTTAATCAAGAGTATATCTTTACTATTATTTTAGAAAATTATCACGATATTTTTTTTGAGAAACTTGAGATAAATAAGAATATTGAAAAGATGTAAGGACTACCATAATTTCACTACCTAATGTATAGCTTGTCATTATGTAACAATATATAATAGGATTTTTCTATTATTGGCGGGTAGGAGAAATTTATCGTTTTCCAAACATTTGTATTAAACCAGGAAAGAATTCTATTACGTACTATGAACATTTACAATAATTACATTAGGGAAATCGAAGAAAGGAAATCCCTTGGGTTACACCCTAAGCCAATCGATGGAGCAGAGTTATTAAGTGAAATTATTTCACAAATAAAGGATAATGATAATGCACATCGTGATGACTCCCTTAACTTTTTTATCTACAATGTTTTGCCAGGAACCACAAGTGCTGCTGGTGTAAAAGCTCAGTTTTTAAAAGAAATTATTTTAGGTAAAGAAGTCGTTAAAGAAATTACTCCTGCTTTTGCTTTTGAGCAATTATCTCATATGAAAGGTGGACCTTCTGTAGAGGTATTGTTAGATTTAGCTTTAGGTGATGATATTGCTATAGCTAATGAAGCTGCTAAAGTATTAAAAACGCAAGTTTTCTTATATGAGGCAGATACGGAACAATTAGAAAAAGCTTTTAAAGCTGGCAATACTATTGCTAAAGAATTAATAGAGAGCTATGCTCAAGCAGAGTTTTTTACAAAGTTACCAGACGTAGAAGAAGAAATAGAGATTGTAACTTTTGTTGCAGGTATAGGTGATATTTCTACAGATTTATTATCTCCTGGTGCGGATGCACATTCTAGATCAGATCGTGAATTGCACGGTCAGTGTATGTTTGAGCACAATAAAGATATGCAAAATGAATTATTGGCGTTAAAAGAACAACATCCTGATAAACGAGTGATGTTAATTGCTGATAAAGGAACCATGGGAGTAGGTTCTTCTAGAATGTCTGGTGTAAATAATGTTGCGTTATGGACCGGTATATCATCTAGCCCATATGTACCATTTATTAATATTGCTCCAGTAATTGCTGGTACAAATGGTATTGCACCAATATTCTTAACAACTGTGGGAGTAACTGGTGGTATTGGTATTGATTTAAAAAACTGGGTAAAGCAAAAAGATGCTGAAGGAAATACGATTGTAGATGAAGAAGGAGAAGCAATCTTAAAAGAAGAGTATTCTGTAGCTACAGGTACAGTTCTTACCATAAATACAAAAACGAAGAAATTATATAAAGGAGACAAAGAGTTAAAAGATATCTCAACTGCGTTAACACCACCAAAAATGGAGTTTATTAAAGCAGGAGGTTCTTATGCTGTTGTTTTCGGTAAGAAATTACAAACATTTGCTTGTAAAGTTTTAGGAATAGATGTTCCTCAAGTGTATGCAGCTTCCAAAGAAGTTTCTGTGGAAGGACAAGGTTTAACTGCTGTTGAGAAAATTTTCAATAGAAATGCAGTAGGAACCACGCCAGGTAAAACATTACACGCAGGTTCGAATGTTAGAGTTGAAGTTAACATTGTAGGTTCTCAAGATACTACAGGTTTAATGACTTCTCAAGAATTAGAGATGATGGCTGCTACAGTAATTTCTCCAATTGTTGATGCTGGTTACCAATCAGGATGTCATACAGCCTCAGTTTGGGATGACAAGTCCAAAGCTAATATTCCAAGATTAATGAAGTTTATGAATGACTTCGGATTAGTTACTGCACGTCATCCAGAAGGGAAATATCATGCAATGACCGATGTAATTCATAAGGTATTAAATGATATAGCAGTTGATGATTGGGATGTAATCATAGGTGGAGATTCACACACACGTATGGCAAAAGGAGTTGCTTTTGGAGCGGATTCAGGAACAGTTGCCTTAGCGTTAGCTACAGGAGAGGCTACGATGCCAATTCCAGAGTCCGTAAAGGTTACTTTTAAAGGAGAAATGAAATCTTATATGGATTTCCGTGATGTTGTTCACGCGACTCAAGAGCAGATGTTAAATCAGTTTGAAGGTGAAAATGTTTTCCAAGGAAAAATTATAGAAGTACATATTGGTACATTAACTTCTGATCAGGCATTTACATTTACAGATTGGACTGCTGAAATGAAAGCAAAAGCATCTATCTGTATTTCTGAAGATGATACTTTAATCGAGTCCTTAGAAATCTCTAGAGATCGTATTCAAATTATGATTGATAAAGGGATGGATAATCCGAAACAGGATCTTAAAGGGTTAGTTGATAAAGCTAATAATCGTATTACGGAAATTAAGACAGGAACTAAATCAGCATTAAAGCCAGATGCAGATGCTAAGTATTATGCTGAAGTTGTTATTGATCTAGATAAGATTGTAGAACCAATGATAGCTGATCCAGATGTAAATAATGAAGATGTATCTAAGCGTTATACGCACGATAATATTCAACCATTATCCTTTTACGGAGGAACAAAGAAGGTAGATTTAGGTTTCATAGGATCTTGTATGATCCATAAAGGAGATATGAAAATTTTAGCTCAAATGTTAAAGAACATTGAAGCTCAGCAGGGTGAAGTTAAGTTTAATGCACCTTTGGTTGTAGCGCCTCCTACATATAATATAGTAGATGAGCTAAAAGCAGAAGGTGATTGGGATGTTTTAGTTAAATATTCTGGCTTTGAGTTTGATGATAGTGCGCCAAAAGGTTTAGCACGTACTAAGTATGAGAATATGCTATACTTAGAACGTCCTGGATGTAACTTATGTATGGGTAACCAAGAAAAAGCAGAACCAGGAGATACAGTGATGGCTACTTCTACACGTTTATTCCAAGGAAGAGTTGTTAGAGACGCCGATGGCAAAAAAGGAGAATCTTTGTTGTCTTCTACACCAGTAGTGGTTTTATCTACTATTTTAGGTAGAACACCAACTCTGGAAGAATATGAAGCTGCTGTTGAAGGTATTGTATTAACTAAGTTTAAACCATCTCAGAAACAGTTGGTTATGTAATTAAAGATATATAATAGTTTAAAAGCCTTAATACGATTTGTTGTATTAAGGCTTTTTTAGTTTTAGCTAAAGATGTTTTTTGATATATGAGATAAACTTTTTAATGAAAATAGACAGTTTAGGGAATCAAGTTTAAAATTGATTGTTTGCAATCGATATTATGTGCAGGTTATTCTTAGTTTGTATAATACTTGTTTTTAGTGCAATAGAATATTTTTTATAATCATTCTATATTCTTGATACTCTTTTCGTAGTCATTCGATATTTCGTATCTTGGAATACTTAAAAAAGAATAACGAAAACACATAAAACACAACTATATGGCATTCGATATCGATATGATAAAAAAGGTGTATGCTCAAGTTGCCGAAAGAGTAGATGCTGCTCGCGAAGTAACAGGAAAACCTTTAACATTAGCAGAGAAAATTTTGTACTCACATCTTTGGGATGGTAAAAGTAAAACAGCATTTACTAGAGGTAAGGATTATGTTGATTTTGCTCCAGACCGTATTGCTTGTCAAGATGCAACTGCTCAGATGGCTTTATTGCAATTTATGCAAGCTGGAAAAAAGAAAGTTGCAGTTCCAACGACGGTACATTGTGATCATTTAATTCAGGCTAAAGTTGGTGCTGATAAAGATTTACAATCAGCGATGAATACTAGTAGTGAAGTATTTAATTTCTTAGAATCGGTATCTGATAAGTATGGTATTGGTTTTTGGAAACCTGGAGCTGGAATTATACATCAAGTAGTTTTAGAGAATTATGCATTCCCTGGAGGTATGATGATTGGTACGGATTCTCATACGGTAAATGCAGGAGGATTAGGAATGGTAGCAATTGGTGTAGGTGGAGCTGATGCTGTAGATGTAATGGCAGGAATGCCCTGGGAATTAAAATTTCCTAAATTAATTGGTGTTAAACTGACCGGTAAATTATCTGGTTGGACAGCACCAAAAGATGTGATTCTAAAAGTAGCCGAAATTCTTACTGTAAAAGGTGGAACTGATGCTATTGTAGAATATTTTGGTCCAGGAGCAACTTCAATGTCATGTACAGGAAAAGGAACTATTTGTAATATGGGAGCCGAAATTGGTGCTACAACATCTACATTTGGGTATGATGAATCAATGGAGCGTTATTTACGAGCTACAGAAAGAGCTGAAGTAGCAGATGCCGCTAATAAAGTAAAAGAACATTTAACTGCAGATCCAGAAGTATATGCAAATCCTGAGCAATATTTTGATCAGGTTATAGAAATTAATCTGTCAGAATTAGGACCATTATTAAATGGGCCATTTACACCAGATTTATCAACTGAGGTTGGTACGAGTATGACAGAGAAAGCAAAAGCGAGTGATTGGCCATTACAGGTTGAATGGGGGTTAATAGGTTCTTGTACAAATTCATCATATGAAGATTTATCACGTGCTTCTTCTATTGCGCAACAAGCATTGGATAAAGGTCTAAAAATGAAGTCAGAATTAGGAATCAATCCAGGTTCTGAACAAGTACGGTATACGGCAGAGAGAGATGGCATTCTTGGAATATTCGAAAAACTGGATGCTAAGATATTTACCAATGCTTGTGGACCTTGTATCGGGCAGTGGGCAAGATATAGTGATCCTAAAAATGCTCCGAAGAATAGTATCGTTCATTCTTTTAATAGAAACTTTGCGAAACGTGCAGATGGAAATCCGAATACACATGCTTTTGTAGCATCTCCAGAATTAACCGCTGCCATTGCAGTTTCTGGGCGACTAGATTTTAATCCACTTACGGATAAATTGATTAATGAAGATGGGCAAGAGGTAATGTTTGATGAGCCAACTGGATGGGAATTGCCTCCTAAAGGTTTCGAAGTAGAAGATGCAGGATATTTAGCACCTGTAGAAGATGGTAGTGGAGTACAAGTTAATGTGAGCCCGACATCAGAAAGGCTTCAGTTATTAACTCCTTTTGAGCCAATTGGTGATGAAATAAAAGGAGCAAAGCTATTAATCAAAGCGTTCGGAAAATGTACTACAGATCATATTTCTATGGCAGGGCCTTGGTTACGTTACAGAGGGCACTTAGATAATATATCCAATAATTGTTTAATAGGAGCAGTGAATGCCTTTGGGAAAAAGACAAACTTTGTTAAAAATCAATTAGATGGAGAGTTTGGTGGTGTGCCAGATACTGCAAGAGCTTATAAAGCTGCTGGTGTTCCTACAATAGTAGTAGGAGATCACAATTACGGAGAAGGTTCTTCTAGAGAACACGCGGCAATGGAGCCAAGACATTTGGGTGTTGTTGCGGTAATTGTAAAATCCTTTGCTCGTATCCATGAAACTAACCTTAAAAAACAAGGTATGTTAGGATTAACGTTTGCGAATGAAGCGGATTATGATAAAATTCAAGAAGATGATACTATCAATTTCCTGGATTTAAACGCCTTTGCACCTGGAAAAACATTGAATATCGAATTTGTTCATGCTGATGGTTCTAAAGATGTGATCGAAGTAAATCATACGTATAACGATTCTCAGATCGAGTGGTTTAAAGAAGGCTCTGCTTTGAATCTAATTAAAAAGCAAAACGCTTAATCTTAGACTATATATATTATAAAACTCTCGAAGACGATTCTTCGGGAGTTTTTGTTTTATAAAGATTGGTAATTTTGTAATTTTGCGTATATGATACGCCAAAATATTAAAGTAGCGGTAGATGCGGTAGTCTTTGGATATAAAGATAAAACACTGCATGTGCTTTTAATCAAAAGAGATATAGAACCTTTTAAGGATTCGTGGGCCTTACCTGGAGGTTTGGTGCTAGAAAATGAAAGTTTGGAAGATGCTGTAGAACGAGAACTTAAAGAAGAGACTAATGTTACCGTTGATTACCTAGAACAATTATATTCTTTTGGAAAACCAGGAAGAGATCCAAGAAATAGAGTGGTAAGTATTACTTATTTTGGTTTAGTAAAACCAGAGCATCATAGTATAAAAGCAGATACCGATGCTAATGATGTAGCTTGGTTTGATATTAATGAACTTCCAGAGTTGGCATTTGATCACGCTACAATTCTTGATTCAGCCAAAAAACGTTTACGAAATAAATTGACTTATGAACCTATAGGTTTTGATTTGTTGGCAGATAAGTTTCTTTTTTCTGATCTAGAGAAATTATATATGACGATTCTTGATAAACAGATCGATCGAAGAAACTTTAGAAAGAAAATATTAAGTTTTGGTATTTTGGAAGAATTAAAAGAAAAAATTTCTGAAGGAAGAGGAAGACCGGCAAATCTTTTCAAATTCAATCAAAAACAATACTTCAAGCTTAAAGAAGAAGGTTTCCTTTTCGATATTAAATAAAGACTCTGTAGTACTTAGAGCGCAGTCGAGAAGTAGTAGAACTCATTTTTCATTATTCTAAGATATCATATTGATCCCTCCTGAAGGATGAGAGCATCCACGGTTTGAGTGCAAAGTGGAATCCAAATTATAGTTATTAATACCCGTAAAACATCTTTTATTGTATTTTTTACGCAAAATATTTTGTCAATATATTGATCTGTTTTATATTTGCGTAAAAATAACACAATTATGCAGTATTTACATTTAGATCAGTCATTTACTCCATTCGATAAATCAATTGAGTTTACTTCGTTTGTTTTTAATGGTGGTGAGCCACATATCAAAATCTCTGAAAAATCCATAGGTAATGAAGTAACAATTACACATAGATTGAATTCATTTAATGATGTTGGTTTATTGTTAGTAGCCACAGATGCGTTGCGTAGAATGGGTGTGAAATTAATTAATGTTTTGATTCCGTATTTTCCTGCTGCAAGACAGGATAGAGTTATGGTTAGTGGAGAATCACTAAGTGTAAAAGTATATGCGGATATTATAAATACTCAAAACTATAACCAGGTGATGGTTTTTGACCCGCATTCTGAAGTAACTCCGGCGTTGTTGAATAATGTAAAAGTGATTGAGAACTATGAGTATGTAAAACAATGTTTGAATGAAATTAAGGAGGATGTGGTATTGATATCTCCAGATGGAGGAGCATTAAAAAAGATTTATAAAGTATCTGAGTATTTAGGAGGAATAGAAGTTGTAGAATGTTCTAAGAAAAGAGATGTAAAAACAGGGAAGCTATCTGGATTTAGAGTATACGAAGATGATCTTAAAGGAAAACACTGTGTAATTGTTGATGATATCTGTGATGGAGGAGGAACATTTTTAGGGTTGGCAACTGCATTAAAAGAAAAAAATGCAAGAAAGTTAAGTCTTATAGTAAGTCATGGAATTTTCAGTAAGGGATTTGAGGAATTAAACAAGTCATTTGATACTGTTTTTACTACCAATTCTTTTAGAGATATAGAAGAGGAGAACGTTGTACAATTTTCGGTCATAAAATAAAATTAATTAAAATGAGGATAATTTTATCAGCAATATCAGATGATTTAATAGAGGCTTGGAAACTTTATTTTTTAGAGGAAAAGGATGTCATTATTAAAAAAGAAGATATAACTAAATTAAAATGTGATGCGGTAATTAGCCCTGCTAATTCATTTGGATTTATGGATGGAGGATTGGATTATGCTTTGTCTGAGAGATTTGGTTGGGATTTAGAAAAGAAGCTCCAAAAAAGAATAAAAGAATTACCTGAAGGAGAATTGTTAGTTGGGAAATCTTTGCTTTTGGAGACTGATGATGATGATATTCCATTTTTGATTTCTGCACCAACAATGAGAGTGCCAACGAATTTTAATATTGATACCTCGATCAATGCATATTTAGCAATGAAAGCGATATTAATTTTAGCTAAAAGCGAAGTTAAAATAAAATCTGTAGCTATTCCTGGTTTGTGCACTGGAGTTGGTAAAATGAAACCGAAAATATGCGCAAAGCAAATGTTTATAGCATATCAAGAAATAATTTTAGGAAAGAAAATGGATTTTAAGGAGTTTGGTGATGCTCAGCGATACCATTGGGATATTAATCAAAAGGGTATGATATGGACAAATTAGTAGGTGTTTAAAACGTCCTACTGAAATTTCAACGTGAAAAATGAAGTGAACGAAACGTAAAATTAAATTTGTGAACAGTAGAAAGGATTGTCTCAAGTAGTATTTTTCTTTGAAAACAAATACTTCAACAATACAAAGGCGTTTTAATTTAATTTAGAGAAGTGAACGATATTTTTAGTTGAAATATCATAAGACTAGACTTTTTTGTTTCTTTTTTCGGCAATGGAAAAAAGAAACGCAATAACACTAGATAATCATGAAAGTAATAACAGCACCAACAAAAATAGAACTAGATAAAAATCTAAGTGTTTTTCTAGCAGGTAGTATCGAAGTAGGTGTTGCAGAAAGATGGCAGGATATAGTTATAAATGAGTTATTAGAATACAATGTAACCTTGTTAAATCCCAGAAGAGCAAGTTGGGATGCTAGTTGGAAACAAACAATAGACAATCCTATTTTTAAGGAACAAGTAAACTGGGAACTACAAGCCTTAGAACAGTCTGATATAATAATGATGTACTTTGATAAAAATACTAAGTCTCCAATTACATTATTAGAATTAGGGTTATTTGCTAGAAGCGGAAAACTAATCGTTTGTTGTCCAGATGAATTTTGGAGAAAAGGAAATGTAGCTATTGTTTGTGAGAGATATGAAGTAAAACAAGTAGATAGTTTAGAAGAATTGATTAATGAAGTAAAGAAGAGAGTGAAATGAAATACACATTACAAAACATACAAGAGCAGTTTAATAAAGGAAAGAGTTTGAAATATCTGTTCTTCTGGGGGCATACGCCTAATAAAGATGGAAGTATTGGTAAAAGTTGTTTTAGTCAATGGTGGAATCAGTCTTTCGAAGTAGAAGGAGTTGTCTATAAAACTGCAGAACATTGGATGATGGCTGAAAAAGCCAGATTGTTTGAAGACATTGAAATTTTAAAAGAGATTATTGATTGCAATCAACCAATGGAAGCAAAACAACTAGGTAGAAAAGTAAAGAATTTTGATCCTAAAGTATGGGATGCTCATAAGTACGAAATTGTAAAACAAGGAAACTATCATAAGTTTTCACAGCACCAAGAGTTGAAGGAGTTTTTATTGAATACCAAGAAAAGAATTATTGTAGAAGCAAGTCCAAGAGATCGCATATGGGGAATCGGAATGGGACAAGCTAACGAAAAAGCACAGAATCCAAATTTATGGAGAGGACAAAATCTATTAGGTTTTGCCTTGATGGAAGTGAGGGATGAATTAGATCCATAGGATCTTTAAAAATTAAGAAAATGAAAAAGACATTAAGAAAAATAACAGCAAAGGAAACGCTTGACATAACTGAACAAGGTTTCTATATTAATACTAAACAAGAAAAAATAGTTATTTCTGAAATTCAGAAGAACGCAATTTATGGAACAAAATTTTATGATACTAAAGAATTAGATGAGTTACTTATAGAGTCAGATACAATTGATAATTATAAAACATCTTTTGAAGTTGTAGAAGAAACAACGATAGGTAGTATACAAAGATTAGTTTCTTTAGGATTCTCCAACCCGATGTGCTTAAACTTTGCTTCTGCTAAAAATCCTGGAGGAGGTTTTTTTAATGGAGCACAAGCTCAGGAAGAAAGTATTGCGAGATCTTCAGGTTTATATCCATGTCAACTATCTGCTATAGAATTTTATGAAACGCATAGAGGAATGAAATCTTGTATGTATACAGATGGAATGATTTATAGTCCTAAAGTTCCGGTTCTACGAAACGATAAAGGAGAGTTATTCGATACTCCAATAGTAAGTTCGATAATTACAGCAGCGGCTGTTAATGCGGGAGTAGTTAAAAGGTTTGAGGCTGATAAGGTATCCAAGATTGAAGATATAATGAGAGTAAGGATTGATAAGTTATTAGCACTTTCGATAGCCAACAATCATAACGCTTTGATTTTAGGAGCTTGGGGATGTGGAGTATTTCAGAATGATCCTAAAATGATAGCGAAACTGTTTTCGGAATTATTAAAAGAAAAATATAAAGGAGTATTCGAAAAAGTGGTATTTGCTATTTATTCAAAAAACAAAAAGTTTATCGAAGCTTTTCAGAATGAATTTGAGAAATGAAATTAGAGTTAACGAATTATAAAGAACAAGAAGAAAACTGGCCGGAGCAAGGATATCATATTATGGCACAATATGATGATCAAAAAATAGTAGTATATCAATCGTATAGACCAGCTATTGGAAACTTTGCGGTGGAAAATCAATTTTTTGGTGGTCCATTTAGTTTAGAAAGAATGACTTGGATTAAGCCTAATTTTCTTTGGATGATGTATCGTAATGGATGGGGAACGAAAGAAGGACAAGAAGTTGTGTTAGCTATACATCTAAAGCGAGAGGCTTTCGAAAGTTACTTAAGTAACGCTGTGTACTCTTCATTTAAACCTGAATTATATTCATCTTATGAAGCTTGGCAAGAGGATGTTACTAATTCTGATGTTAGACTACAATGGGATCCTGATCACGATAAGTATGGGGTTAAATTAGAAAGAAGAGCAATTCAGATTGGATTAAGAAAAGAGTTTATAAAGTCGTATGCATCCGAAGATATTTTAGAGATAGAGGATATTTCACAATTTGTAAAAGAACAATATGAACTAGTACAATCTAATAATTTGGAAGAATTAACAACTCCTCTGGAAAAACCATTGATTTTTGAAAATGAGAAGTTGAATACATATTTGAAGTTAAAAGAATAGTAAAAAGATAAAAATGATTCAAGAAATACGAGCAGATTATGATAGAGATACGATTACGGTATATCAGGCCTATGGTAAATCTATTGCAGTGTCTGCTATCAAGAATAATAAGTTCGAATCACCTTTTTCTTTTAACCGAATGACTTGGATTAAACCTTCCTATTTGTGGTTAATGGAACGGAGTAATTGGGGAACAAAATCGAATCAGGAATATATCCTTGGAATAAAAATAAAGAGAGCTAGTTGGGAAAAAGCGCTGTCAATAGGAGTGTTAACAGATCCTGATAAAACTATTTATAAAAGTGGTGCTTTATGGGATAAGGAATTCCGAAATGCAAAAGTTCATATACAATGGGATCCAGAAAGAACATTAAAAGGAGCGAAGATGCAAGTAAGGTCTATTCAGGTGGGTATTGGTAGAGATTTAATAAAAGAATATAATGAAGAATGGATACAGGAAATAAACGATTTAACTCCGTTAACCAGGAAAATTCGATTATTACTAAAAGATGGCAAGTATAAGGAAGCTAAAAGATTAGTGCCCGGAGAAAAAACATATGAAGTTCCTGATGATACAAAACGAAGAATAGGAATTAGGTGAGCTAAGTAAAAAAGTGATGTATGAAACTAAAAGTACTCCAATCTGATATTACTACAATAAAAGTAGATGCTATTGTTAATGCCGCGAATACCTCTTTATTAGGTGGAGGAGGAGTTGATGGCGCGATTCATCGAAAAGGTGGTTCTGAAATTTTAGAAGCTTGTAGAAAGATTAGAGCTACCCAAGGTAAATGTAATCCAGGTGAAGCGGTGATTACTATTGCAGGAAATCTTTCTGCTAAATATGTAATTCACACCGTTGGACCTGTATGGAATACTGGAGGAAAAATAAAAGAAGAGCTATTGAGAAGTTGTTATGTCAATTCATTGCAATTAGCGGTGGATAATGGAGCGAGAAGAATTGCTTTTCCCAACATCAGTACAGGGATTTATAAGTTCCCTAAAGAGCTAGCAGCCAAAATTGCTATTGAAACAGTGAAGGATTTTAAATCAGATGAAATAGAAGAGGTGATTTTTGTTTGCTTTGATGAAGAGAATTATAAGTTATATGATAAATTGTTAAGGATATGAAAGAGATAAAATATGCAACATTATTCGGAGGATCTGGTAAGAATCGAGAAAGTAAAGAATATAAAGAGACCTTATTAATAGGTTCCTTATTAGCCGGAAAAGGATATGTAGTTAAAAATGGAGGATATGGTGGAATGATGGAAGCAGTTTCTAAAGGGATTACCGATGCAGGAGGAAAAGCAGTAGGAGTTACTTGTAAACAAGTAGGCTCAGTAAAAGGGAATGATTTTCTAACGGAAACTGTTGTAACCGAAACGTTATATCAAAGACTTGAAATACTAATTGATAAAACAGATCTTTTTATTGTTCAAAAAGGAGGCATAGGAACACTATCAGAAGTATTTTTGGCATTAGATATTATTCGAAAAGATTCATCCGAGAATAGGCCTAAATTATTCTTTATAGGTGATTTTTGGAATGAAATCATTGAATCCTTAAAAATAAATATCATACCAGAATATGAACATGATTTATTTATAGTGCTTTCGGATTATGAAGAACTAAAAATAATAATAAATAAAACTCTATAATAGAGTTAAAATGTCATGTTGAGTCTGTCGAAGGGCTCAGACTGACATAGAAGAAATATAAAATGAAAACAAATACGAAACAAATAAGTAAATTTTTAAGCCTTATTCTAAGGCACAATCCAGGTAAAATAGGATTAAAATTAGATGAAAACGGTTGGGCAGATGTAAGTGAATTAATAAACAAGGCAAATAAACAGCGTAATCAATTAAATATGGAAACGCTAAAAGAAGTTGTTGCTACGAATGATAAAAAGCGTTTTGCATTTAATGAAGATGAAACCAAAATCAGAGCGAATCAAGGGCATTCTATACAAGTGGATTTGGAGTATACACCCGTACAGCCTCCAGAGTTTTTGTATCACGGAACGGTAGGGAAATTTAGAGAAGATATACGAAGAAAGGGTTTGCTAAAAATGAGTAGACATCATGTACATCTTAGCGAAGAACTAGAAACAGCAATGAAGGTAGGTTCCAGAAGAGGAGTACCGATTATACTAACGGTTCGATCGGGAGATATGCATCTTAACGGTATTGAATTTTATCAATCCGATAATGGAGTCTGGTTAACCGATACAGTTGCTCCAGAGTATATCGAGTTTAAAAAGTAAAAGTAATGACCAAGAAAGTACTACATCCAGAAATTTTTTTATTAGAAAATTTTCTTTCAAAAGAAATGTGTGATCATTTCATAGAGAAAGGAGAACAGGTTTCATTTGAAGAGGCTAAAGTTTCTATTGATGGTAGACAAGTGATGGTAAAGGGCGTTCGTAATAATCAATGGATTATGTTTAAAGATCAATTGCTAGCAGACAAGATATGGAAGCAATTAGAACCTCACGTGGTACAGAATTTTGGGATTTATAAGGCGAATGGCCTTAATGAAATGTTTCGCATTTATAAGTATGAAGACGGGCAACGTTTTAAAATGCATCGAGATGGTAGTTATAAACGGAATGAGAAGGAATGTAGTTTCTTCTCATTTCTTATATATTTAAATAATGACTTTGAAGGAGGAGAGACCTATTTTGAGAATGGAATTACTGTAATTCCAGAAATAGGAGAAGCATTATTATTTCATCATCCATTGCGTCACGAAGGAAAACCTATCTTATCAGGAACGAAATATGTATTAAGAACAGATATAATGTATAAACTGGTAGAATGAGAACACTAGTAATTGGAGATATTCACGGAGGTTACAAGGCATTACTACAGGTGCTAGAAAGAGCTAAAGTAATACCATCAGATACATTAATCTTTTTAGGGGATTATGTAGACGGATGGAGCGAATCTGCAGAAACGATACAGAAATTAATAGATCTTTCGGTATCCAATGAATGTGTTTTTATTAGAGGAAATCACGATTTGTGGTGTGGCTTATGGCTGGATAAAGGAGCTACTAATCCTGTTTGGTTAGCTCATGGAGGAAAAGAAACAATAAATAGTTATATCCAATCAGGTTTATTAGCCAATAATTCGCATAAACAATTTTTCAATAATTTACAGAATTACTATATCGATTCACAAAACAGATTATTCATTCACGCAGGGTTTACTTCGATGCATGGAGTTGGAAGAGAAGAGTATGATTCCAACTATTATTGGGATAGAACATTGTGGGAAGCAGCTTTACTTGCCGATAAGGTAGAAGAAAAAACTTTAGAAGATATGCTTACTTCTCCTAAAAGATTTAATCATTATAAAGAAATTTATATAGGACATACACCTACGACAGATTATAAAATTAATGTACCAATAAAAGCATATAATCTATGGAACATAGATACAGGAGCAGCTTTTAAAGGAAAACTAACTATACTAGATATTGATACCAAAGAATTTTGGCAAAGCGATTCATTACCTTCCTTATATCCTAATGAAAAAGGACGAAACTAAGTCTTTCCTATTTTAGCTGAAAACGGGGTAGTTTCTACATGAAATTCTACCGATTTTTGTCATTCAAAATATTTATAATGATGATTATCAAATTTTCACTAGAACATACAATCAATTATAAGATCAAAATGACTTTTCTTTTGGTATTCAGTATGCTTTTATCCAACATTATTAATTCTCAAAATATGGAAAATACTATTGAGCACAATTCCTTTTTAATTGTAGAAAAACCCCAGAAAACATATATAGGAATTTATAAAAATGGTATCCCCTTTAATGGATATTTCCCCAAAGGAGATCAAGATTTCCCTAGAGTAGATTATTATGAAAATGGAGAGGCTAAGTTTCAATATTCATTAGATGTTTTTCAAATGGCTATGGGAGCCGAAATGGTAGAAACAGATGAAGAACTGTTTAAGGGAGAACAAGATGAAACGAGTGAAGAATACCAAATGAGTGAAGAAGAATACAAGGAATATGAGCGAAATTTATACAAGGCAAAACTCAATATAAAATCGGTATATAAAGATGGTCAAATTGTTCAGGGATATGAATATATCGAAGCACCTTCTGCTTTGTTTTCCAAAAAGATAATGGATGGTAAGGTTGTAGCATTGTATTTTGACATATTTGCTATGCACTACTATCAGAGAACTTCTATGATTCTAAAGAGTGATTCTATAGTTATAGAGTCTCCTACATTGGCTGTTGAAGGAGATAAATTTCAGACAAACTTATTAAAGAAAGATGAGTATTGGGAAATAAAATATGTCATGAATAATGAAAATGTAGGTTCTAAATATTTTGTAATAGGAGAAACTAATAATTTGCCCAAGAACAGTATCCTTTTTATGTATGATAAGAATGATAGTACTTATAGCTATGGTACGAGAGGTTTTCAAGATTATTTACCCACTCTTGATCTAATAAATATTTCAAATATCTTTTTTGATAAACCAGAAATTTTTAAGTCTACAGATATGAATACTTTTTTTAGTGATTTAATAGAAGCTACTATAGTAGAAACTAAGAGAGAAGAAGGGACGTACCCAAAAGAACCTGAAAAATATAGAGGGTATTTAGAAACTGGAGATAATGGGAATATCGTAACTGGAATACGATTTTTTAATAAAGGAGTAGACTCCTATTATGAAGAGTATATAGAAGGAAATAGTGCCAAAAAAGAAAAGATCGATATTGTTAATTTTCAAAAAGAGTTTAAAAACTACTTAAATAAGGTTAGAAACAAGTAGAATATAAAGTCGTTTTAGAAGAAATGTCTTTAAAAATTTTATTAATTTTAAAATAAAAACTATATTTGCGTATAATTAACGCAAAATAATTGATATATGAATCCACTATTATTAACAGACGGTTACAAATTAGGTCATAAAGAACAATATCCAGATGGAACTACTTTAGTGTATTCTAACTGGACTCCTAGAAAAAGTAGAATAGAAGGAATTGATCATGTTGTCTTTTTTGGATTACAGTATTTTATCAAAGAGTATTTAATCAAGAGATTTAATGAAGACTTTTTTAATCAACCAAAAGAAGAAGTTGTTGCAGATTATAAAAAATATGTAGATAATTATTTAGGTGTAGATTATGATACCGAACATATTGCAGCATTACATGATTTAGGATACTTACCAATTGAGATTAAAGCATTAGCAGAAGGGACAGAAGTTCCTATAAGAGTACCGATGTTTACCTTAGTAAATACAAAATCAGAATTCTTTTGGTTAACAAACTATTTAGAAACTCTGCTTTCTAGCATTATCTGGCAGCCTTGTACTTCTGCTACAATTGCTAAGCAATATCAGAAGATTCTTAGTAAGTATGCTATCGAAACGGACAAAGAAAATCTAGAGTTTATTACTTGGCAAGGGCATGATTTTTCGATGAGAGGAATGTCTGGTACAGAATCGGCTATTCTTAGTGGAATGGGACATGCACTATCTTTTTCTGGTAGTGATACTTTACCAGTAGCGAAAGCCTATGAAATGTATTACAATGCTGATGTTACAAAAGAATTGGTAATAGGTAGTGTAAATGCAACCGAACATAGTGTTATGTGTGCTGGTAGTAAAGATGATGAGATTGGAACTTTTAAAAGATTGTTGGAAACATATCCAGCAGGAATTTTATCTGTAGTATCAGATACTTGGGATCTATGGAAAGTATTAACAGAATATCTTCCAAAATTAAAAGAAGAAATTTTAAAGCGAGACGGAAAATTGGTTATTAGACCAGATTCTGGAGATCCTGTTGATATTATTTGCGGTTGTACTAATGAAGATCCTATAGTAGCTAAAGGTGTTATCGAATTGCTTTGGGATGAATTTGGAGGAACGATTAATGAGCAAGGATATAAGGTGTTAAATCCTAAAATTGGAGCTATTTATGGAGATAGTATTACTATAGACAGAGCAACTCAAATTTGTGAACGACTTAAAGAAAAAGGATTTGCATCTACTAACGTGGTACTAGGAATAGGTAGTTTTACATATCAATATAATACCAGAGATACTTTTGGATTTGCTATGAAAGCTACATACGTTGAGGTAAATGGAGAAGGAAGAGAGATTTTTAAAGATCCAATTACAGATGATGGAACTAAAAAATCAGCAAAAGGATTAATGCAATTAAATAAGTCTAATGGAGAAATCATCTTAAAAGATCAGTGTACAAAAGAAGAAGAAACCAAAGGATTGTTTGAGACTGTTTTTAAAGATGGTAGATTGATTCTTGATGAAAGTCTATCTGAGATAAGAAAACGGATGTTAGCATAAGATAAACACATATTGATTAAAACTCCCAAAGAGCCCTCTTTGGGAGTTTTTTTGTTTTTAAGACTATTATAGGGTTTATTATGAATAGCTTGTTGTTATATAGTACGATCCTATTTTGATTAACAGAAAAATAATTTGGTTGTTTTTTGTAAGGATCATTTTAAGATTACGACCTTCATTAAGGTACCAATCACTTGGTAACTAACTAACTTATAAAACACAAACATCATGAGTGCAATTTGGTTTTTTGAGGATGCCAATCTCTTCAAGGTATTATGTCCTCATAAATTTAGAAATTACAAAAAAGATCACGACTTCGACGCTTATAAAAAGAGCGATTACATTTATTTCGAAGAAGATTCAGCTAATAAAGTATACCTAATTGAAAAAGGAAAGGTGAAAATTGGCTATTATTCTGAAAATGGTAATGAAGTTGTAAAAGCAATCTTAACTCGAGGAGAGCTTTTTGGAGAAAAAGCAATTTTGGGAGAAGATCGAAGAACAGAGTTTGCTCAATCTGTTGACAATGCGACGTCCATTTGTCCTATTGGAGTGCAAACTATGCATGATCTTATGAGGGATAATCAAACATTTAGTCTAAAGGTTTATAAATTTATCGGTCTTCGTTTTAAACGTTTAGAAAGAAGGTTACAATTACTTTTATTTAAAGACACCAAAACTAGATTACTTGAGTTTTTGGATGAACTTAAAGAGGACTTTGGATATTGCTGTCCTAATACTGGGGATACAGTGATACAGCATCCATATACCCAAAGAGATATTGCTAATCTTATAGGTACATCACGTCCAACATTAAATATTATTATGAACGAATTAAAGGAATCTAATAGAATTGATTTCAATAGGAGAGAGATTCGTTTAAAAATTGTTGCCTAGTGTTAGCTACCTAACATTTTAAAAAGTTTTATGAAATTATTTTTACAGTAATAATAATCATAAAACAAAAGGCAATGTTTAAAAAATTAATAATAGGAATGCTTGCGGTAGGATTGATCGCAGTTTCCTGTAATGACGATGATGATACTGTACTTGTCGCTAATGCTGGTGAAATAGCTGGTGGTCCCTTCGAATTTGATGTGGATGGCGAAGCTGATATGGTATCAGGAATTACCTTAGATGACACCAATGCATTTGGTACAAGTAGTACATGGATAGTAACCGATGATCAAGGGAATATTCTTGGATTGCCACCTACATTAACTGCTGTAGAAGGAGTTAATTTTGATGAGGCTGGTGCAGGAACTTGTTTGATCTGGTATGCTAGATATAATGGTACTATTACCGGTTTAGAAATGGGTATGAATGCCAATGATGTGACAGGTGATTTTGATCTTTCCAATTCTATTACTGTTATAAGAAATCAAGTAGCTAACGCAGGAGTCATAGCTGGAGGACCATTTGAATTTGATGTAGATGGAGAAGCAGATATGGTTTCAGGCATTACATTAGATGATACTAATGTATTTGGTTCTGGTAGTACTTGGATAGTTACTGATGATCTTGGAAATATTTTGGGATTGCCACCAACAATAACTGCTTTAGAAGGGGTTAATTTTGATGGTGCAGGTGCAGGAACCTGTTTGATTTGGTATGCTCGTTACGAAGGAACAATTTCAGGTTTAGAAATGGGTATGAATGCCAATGATGTAACAGGTGATTTTGACCTTTCTAATTCAATTACAGTAGTTCGTAATCAAGTTGTAAATGCAGGAACTATTTCTGGAGGACCATTTGAGTTTGATGTAGATGGTGATGCTGATATGGTATCTGGAATCACATTAGATGATGCAAATGCTTTTGGGACCAATAGTACTTGGATTATTACAGATGATCTAGGAAATATTTTAGGGTTGCCACCAACATTAACAGCTGTAGAAGGAGTTAATTTTGACGACGCTGGAGTAGGTACTTGTTTAATATGGTACGCAAGATATGATGGAACTGTAACTGGTTTAGAAATGGGAATGAATGCTAATGATGTAACAGGTGATTTTGATCTTTCTAATTCTATAACTGTTATTCGTAATCAAGTGGCTAATGCAGGAGTAATTTCTGGTGGACCGTTTGAGTTTGATGTAGATGGAACTGCTGATATGGTATCAGGAATTACATTAGATGATACTAATGTGTTTGGTGATAGTAGTACTTGGGTTATTACGGATGATCAAGGTAATATTTTAGGATTACCACCAACATTGATGGCTGTAGAAGGTGTTGATTTTGACGCTGCAGGTCCAGGTGTATGTTTAATATGGTATGCAAGATACACAGGAACTGTAACAGGATTAGAAATGGGAATGAATGCGAATGATGTAACAGGTGATTTTGATCTTTCTAATGCTATCACAGTGACTAGAAACTGTAATACAAGCCCAGGAGTAATATCTGGAGGTCCTTATACTTTTACAGTAGATGGAACGCCAGATATGGTAAGTGGATTATCAATTGATAATACAAATGCCGCAGGGCCAAACAGTACTTGGATTATTACAGATGATCAAGGTGAAATTTTAGGATTACCAGGAACTTTATTTGATGTACAAGGTGTTGATTTTGATGCCGCAGGCCCTGGAGTATGTTTAATCTGGTATCTAAGATATGAGGACGGATTAGAAGGATTAGCAATGGGTATGAACGCCAACGATCTTAAAGGATGTTTCAGCCTATCGAACTCTATACAAGTAACAAGAAACTAAAAGAGATATTGAAAAAGAAATAAAAATCATTAAAGATAATGATAATGTGAACTTAACGTAGTAGCTTCTCTTCTCTTAGGAAGCATATCACAATAGTTCATTGTTGTTTTTTTGTTAGTTTTAAAGCGCAACCCCAAGTTGCGCTTTATTAATTTATATACTTTTGTAAGGAAACCTGTTTATACAGACAAATTTTAAAAGTAATACTATACTAGATCACTTATGAAATTCAATAAAAAAAACATATCTAATTTAATTTTTGTTATTTTTTTGTTGCTCTTTTTTATTCCCAGTACTAGGGGGATGATGCAAATTTTCTTAACACGAGTATTTTCTTTTAGCCCTAGTTTAGTGGATGTAGAAGAAAGAGCACAAGTAGCTTCATATGATTGGAAATTACATGGAGTGAACACAGAATCAATGAATTTCAATGTTGCAGAAGGTAAAGTGGTTTTATTGAATTATTGGGCAACTTGGTGTCCTCCTTGTATAGCAGAAATGCCATCTTTGCAAAAGTTGTATAATGATTATCAGGACAAAGTAGTGTTTGTTTTTCTCACCGAAGACGATGATCCTGAATTAAATAAGTTTATGAGTGATAAAAGTTATAATTACCCTATTTATCGTTCACTATCAAAACAGCATCCTAAACCTTTCGTTCATAAACCTATTCCAGGTACTTATCTTATTGATAAGAAAGGAAATATAGTAATTCATAAAGTTGGTGCTGCAGATTGGAATACAGAGAAGGTAAGGGCTACAATTGATCAATTAATTTCGGAATAGCCTTAACTCTTAAAGTACTTGAAAGGAACAAATAGCATTCCGAAACATTCTCCTTTATTTTTACCCAAATGTTTATGATGTATTTTATGAGCTCTTCGTACACCTTTGGCATACCAATGATTTGCATTTCTAAATAATTTAAAACGTTGATGAATAAAAATATCATGAACAAGAAAGTAGGCAATACCATATGCTAAAATTCCAAAACCAATAGATTCTCCAAACCAAAAAGTAACAGGATCATGAAGCATAATACACGACATACTTATTACAGCGTAGAAAACAAAAAATAAATCATTACGCTCCCACCAACTGCTATGATCTTTATGGTGATGATCTTTATGTAAAGACCATAAAAATCCATGCATGACGTATTTGTGAGTAAACCATGCCATAAATTCCATAAAACAAAATGTAGCTATAAAAATTGATATCCAAACAAGAGTATTCATTTTAGATAATTTTTTTAATATACTATTAGATTAAGTTCAATCTATAATCAAAATATGATTTAGCTAATAGACCAAATTTTTGATAATTAGGAACACGTATTCTGGTATTCTTTATTTCAACAGAAGGAGTCGACTTTAGTTTGTTCAATAACTTTTTGTAATAAATGTAAGCCGTATAAACTCCAAATTTAGCTTCTGCTGGTAGTTTCATAATACCTTCGAAACCTTTGTCAAAATCTTCTTGAATTTCTTCTATAATTCTTAATTTAGACATTTCATCGAGTTGTGTAAGATCAGTATCAGGAAAATAAGTACGACTTAATTCTTCGAAATCAGCTTTTAGATCTCTTAAGAAATTTACTTTCTGAAAAGCTGAACCTAAATGCATAGCACTTTCTTTAAGTTCGTTATATTTCTTATCATCTCCTTTCACAAATACTTTAAGACACATTAGCCCAACCACATCAGCAGAACCATATATATATTCTTTATACTCGGCATTAGTTAAGTAATCTGTTTTATGAAGATCTAATCGCATACTCTTCATAAATGCTTCATATAATTCTGGTTCAATGTTGTAATCGTGAACCGTTTGCTGAAAAGAGTTTAAAATTGGATTTAAGCTTATTTTTTGCTCAATCGCTTTATACATTTCAGTTTCAAAGTCATTAAACAATGTTTCTTTATCGTAATCGTGAAAACTATCAACTATTTCATCTGCAAACCTTACAAATCCATAAATATTATAAATATCCTGTCTAATAGAATCAGATAACATTTTAGACGCTAGAGAAAAAGAAGTACTATACGAATTAGTAACAAGTTTACTACAACTATAAGAAACGGAATCAAATAAAGCTTTCATGGATATGGTTTTAGTTAGGTTTAAGTCTCGATGTGTTGTGAGAATTAATAATTAGATCTTTAATAATAGTGTTGAATAATCAATTGTGTTTTACATAAATTAAACAGTTTGAAGTTTCGGTTTTCTTGATACATTTAACTGTGATTCTATTAATCCTGCTACTAATTTACCAGATATTAAAGAAGGTGGAACTCCAGGTCCAGGGACAGTTAATTGACCGGTGAAAAATAAATGCTTTACTTTTTTACTTTTCAACTTAGGTCTTAGGAATGCTGTTTGCAACAGTGTATTAGCCATTCCGTATGCATTTCCTTTATATGAATTATACTCTTTTACAAAGTCCTTAACACAAAAGGATTCTTTAAAGATAATATTATTTTGAACAGTTTGCTCAGTTAAATCTTCAAAACGCGTTATAATTTTATCAAAATAAGTTTCTCTTAAATCCGGAGTATCTTCTATTCCAGGTGCTAAAGGAATCAAGAAAAAGCCATTTTCTTTTCCTTCAGGAGCTGAACCAGAATCCGTAACAGACGTAAAATTAGCATAAAAAAGAGGTTCTTCTGGCCATTTTGGGTCATCGTAAATGTCCTTTGCATGTATATCAAAATCTGTATCAAAAAATAAATTATGATGATGAATGTTTTTTAGTTTTTTGTCAAAACCTACATAAAACAATAATGAAGAGGGAGCAAATGTTTTGCGTTCCCAATATTTTTCTGAATACTGTCGATATTTAGGTTCTAATAACGTTTCACTATGATGGTAATCAGCACCGGATAATACTATATCTGCATTTATTTTAACGCCATTAACGACAATACCATTTGCAACTCCATTGTCCACTTCAATTTTTTCTACAGGAGAATTAGTAAAAAAATCAACACCTAACGATTCTGCTAACTTTTTCATTCCTAGTATTACCTGATACATTCCTCCTTTTGGGTGCCAGGTCCCTAATCCAAAATCTGCATAGTTCATAAAACTATAAAAAGCAGGAGTGTCACTTGGTTTTGCTCCTAAAAATAGTACCGGGAATTCAAGGATTTGAATCAGTTTATCGTTTTTAAATTCTTTTCTAACTTCTTTTGAGATAGTACTAAAAAATTGTCCAATTTTTTTGATGGTTTCTTTAGTAACCAATTCTATAGGCGAAACACCTGGGCGATATACTAGTTCATTAATCGCAATATCATAGTTGTTTTTGGCAGCATCAATAAATTTTTTAAGTTTTATGGAACTTCCTTTCTCCTCTTTTTCAAAAGCAGTATATATCTTTTCTAAAGTATCTTCAATTGTAATGCTTTCTTTGTTTTCAAAAAAGACTTTGTATGCTGGGTTTAATTTATCTAATGTGTAAAAATCAGAAGGGGAAGTGCCAAAATCATTAAAAAATTTTTCAAATACGTCTGGCATCCAATACCAAGAAGGTCCGATATCAAATGTAAATCCATCTTTTTTAAGTTGTCTCGCTCGACCACCAACGGTATCATTTTTTTCGTAGATAGATACATCATATCCTGATTGCGCCAAATAACACGAGGCAGAAAGAGACGAAAAGCCAGAACCAATGATTACTACTTTCTTTGACATAGTGGTTTGTTTATAAATAATATGTTATAATTCTTTAATTAGATCTGTGATAGATGAGAAATAACGGTGGTTGGGAGCGCTATTTTCAGATATATGCATGGTTTGCTTTCCTAGCATCCAAAACTCACTTTCACGTTTCGTACATATTATATCATTAAATTTTGCAACATAGTCTTTTATTTTGTCTTTTTCAGGTCTAACAGTGAAATAAGATAAAAATGTAGTGTTTTCATGAAAAGTAAGCATATTGGGTAAACTATCTAGTGGAATACTAGGACCTAAATAGATAGCTTTATATCCTTGTAGTAATATTTCATAGTTAATATATAATAAACCTAATTCATGAATCTCATTTTCTGGAAGGAAGAGTATAAAAGCCCTATCGGTTTTTGTAGATTTAGAATACTGTAGTTTCTCAATATTAATAAGTAGTTTTTGCTTAATTAAGTTAGTTATAAAATGTTCGTGAGATGGACTTATAGTATTTGTTTGCCATAACAAACCAATCTCCGTTAACAAAGGGATGAAAACATCAGTAAATATTTGTCTAAAGGTTCTTTTCTCAGCTAATTGCTCATAAGTTCCTAAAAACAATTGAAGATCATAATTAAGCATGGATATTTTAAGAGAATTGATTGCTTGATTTTTTGTGCTATTGTCAGAAACAATTCTTCTCACATACTCATCTATTTCTTCATTATTAAGTTTTGAAACTCTAGATATTTTATATCCGCTATTTACTAAATAAGTTACATTAAGTAATTTCTGAAGACTTTTTAAACTGTAAGTTCTTATATTGGTTTCTGTACGATCTGGTGACAATAAATTATATCTTTTTTCCCATATCCTGATCGTATGCGCTTTAACTCCGCATAAATTCTCCAGATCTTTAATACTAAAATTTTGTTTTATATTGTTCACCTTTTGTATAAAATAGTTAAACAAATTTAAACAAAAAGTAGATAATCTATAGATAGTTCTTGTTAAATTATTAACGATAACTGTTAAAAAGATATTTAGAAACTGAATTTGAAATTTAAAAGGCTTATGTATTTTACAGTAAAAAGCTACTTCTATAGAAATACTTAAAAGAAAAAACCAGAGACATTTGTTTTTAAAAACCGCAATGCTTTCGTGATATGAACTTCTACAGTTTTTGTAGAAATACCTAGAATTTCAGCAATTTCCTTATGCTTTTTCTGTTCCAATCTGCTTAATTTAAAAACCTCTTGGCATTTTTTTGGAAGCTTTTCGATTGCGTTTTCTATTTTTAACCAATCTGCTTCTTGTTGCGTTTTTTCATTTTCTTGGTATAATCTAAAAAGCGCTTCCCATTTTAATTCATCTAATAAATCGATCTCTTTTTTTTGTTTACGCAAATGCATCAGGTATTCGTTATGACAAGATCGAAAAAGATAATTTCTAAGTGAAGAGGTAATGTGCAACGTAGATTTTTTTTCCCAAAGCCTTAAAAAGACATTTTGTACAAGATCTTCTGATAATGTACTATCCTTAGATAACTTATGGACATAATTACATAACCAGTCATAATATTGATCAAATAAAATTTTATAACTTTTTTGATTACCCTCTATTAGCCCGTTAATAAGTGATTTTTCTATGTTATTGTGTTGATTCTTCATGATAACAATCACTTGCTAAATTATAAAAATTAAAATAAAGTAGGGGATTGATGTGATTTTTGCATCATGTATGTAGAAATGTAGAAGAATGGATAATTATTTAACAATAATTGAGAAGTATTTAGAAGGAAGTATTTCTTCTTTGGAGAAAGAAACTTTGAAACAATGGTTACAACAAAAACAGGAGCATCGAGATATTTTTGAGAAAAAAATTGCTCAGTGGCATGCTTCCAGTAAAGATATTTCTGTAAACTCTGATAAAGCTTTTAACCGTTTTTTAGATTCGATAAAAGAAAAGAAATTAAAAGAGAGTAAAGTGATTACCTTAAAGACTTTAAAAAGAGTATTTCAATATGCAGCTATATTTATAGGGGTTCTGGTATTAGGGTATTACTTAACTAGATTAAACCCGTCTAATGTAGAAAATGTGGAAAATTTAGTATCTACTGAAGCGGTAAAAGATGATAAGATCAAAATTGTACAAGAAGATGGAACTATTACTTATATAGATGTAAACAGTCTATCGGATGTCATAACTGCTAATGGTAGTATGATTGGTAAAAAAGATAGAGATAAGTTGGTTATTGCCGATAATGTTGAAAATTCGGAGGAAGTAGAGTATTTGGAGATTTCTATTCCTAAAGGTGAAATTTTTCAATTGAGTTTGTCTGATGGAACGAAGGTTTGGATGAATGCTGATAGTAAACTAAAATTTCCTAAAAATTTTATAGCTAAAGAAGCAAATAGATTGGTATATCTGGAAGGAGAAGCGTTTTTTGATGTTACTACGAATAAAACACAACCATTTATAGTAAAAACTAAAGAGATGGATGTAAAAGTTTTAGGGACACAGTTTAATGTATCCTCTTATGCCGAGGATTCAACTATTAAAACAACGTTGGTTGAAGGTGAGGTTGCTATAAATGCTAATGATAAATTAAAGGAATTGAAGCTGAAACCAAATGATCAAGCGGTATATTCTAAGGATGACAAAGTAATAGCAAAAAAGAAAGTGAATACAATGCTATTTACATCTTGGATGCAGAAAAAGATGATAATACATAATGAACCTTTTGCTGAGGTAATTAAGAGGTTAGAGAGGACTTACAATGTAGAAATTATAAGCACAAATCAAAGATTAAATAATACTAGATTTACTGGAGAATTTGATACGGAAAATGTAAAACAGATTCTTAATGTATTTTCCAAGACTATAAAATTTAATTATGAAATAGAAAATAAAAGAATTGTCATCGCCCCGTAACTAAGAGGCAATAATCATTCGGGACTTATCAAAAGATTTATTAATACAGAGAATTTGATAAGTTCTGTATGATGTAAGAAGATTAAAATCAATCCATAAAAAAAAGGAAGTGCTGCAACACTTCCCTTATGGTCTGATTATTATTTAACTGAGTACTAACAACCAAACTTTTCAAAATTATGAAAAAAAAGGGTAACCGTACGCTATTTTCACACCTAGCGCACAAATCAATCGTTTTAAGAATGAGGCTTACATTAGTTTTATTTTGTTTTTCCATCTTTCAGCTGATGGCAACTTCCGGCTTTTCGCAGGGCGAAATAGAACTTAATTTAGAGCAAACAAGTATTGCTAATGTAATAGAAGAGATTAAAAGTCAGACTTCGTATAAATTCTTCTATATTAATGATGAAGTCAATCTAAATCAAAAAACTTCTATTAAAGTAAAAAAGGGGACTATAGAAGAAGTATTATCTATACTTTTTGAAAATACAGATATCTCTTATTCTATTATAGAGGAACAAATTGTATTGAAGAAAGTTTCAGATGTAAAAGAAAAACTTAAAATTATTAGAGAGATAAAAGGTAACGTAAAAGATTCTAATGGGAGTCCGCTTCCTGGGGCTAATGTATTAGTAAAAGGGACTACCATAGGAGCGCAGACAGATTTTGAAGGGAATTTTATAATCAATATACCAGATGATAATAGTATACTGGTCATTTCTTATATAGGTTTTGAAACTGTGGAAGTTGATGTTACAGGAAAAGATTTTATTTCAGTGGCTTTAAAAGATGCTTCGGCTCAATTAGATGATGTTGTGATTGTAGGATCTAGAAATCCTAGTCGTACTGCTACAGAAACAGCAGTGCCTATTGATGTAATTGATATTACACAAATAGCAACACAAGGACCTCAAACATCGGTAAATGAAATATTAAATTATGTAGCACCATCTTTTACTTCCCAAACACAAACAGTATCTGACGGAACAGATCATATTGATCCTGCATCTTTACGTGGTTTAGGGCCTGATCAGGTATTGGTTTTAGTAAATGGAAAAAGAAGACATAACACCGCATTGGTAAATGTAAATGGAACTGTAGGAGCAGGTAGTGTAGGGACCGATTTAAATGCAATTCCTACAGCAGCTATTCAGCGTATCGAAGTATTACGAGATGGTGCAGCCGCTCAATATGGTTCTGACGCAATTGCCGGAGTAATAAACATTGTATTAAAAAAAGGAACTAATAAATTGGATGTTACATTGACTACTGGAGCAAATTTTAGTAAGAATTCCAACCAATTCGATGGAGGTAGTGATGGAGAAAAAGTAAAGCTTGATGTTAATTATGGACTGCCAATAGGAGATAATGGAGGGTTTATTAATTTTACAGGTTCATTGTCAACAAGAGAACCGGCGTTACGTAACAAAGATTATCAAGGAGATATTTTTAGAGGCTTCCACGGAGCAGAACGTATTTTTGCTGCTAGCGGAGGAAATGTTGCAGAAATGACATTAGTTGATTATCAAGCAGCTTCACAGGATATTTCGTACTTAGATCAGGTAACGAAGGATCAGATCGCGGCATTGGATGTTAGTGATCCAGCTGATATCGATACATTTAGGACGCTATTAGATTTTGATGCCGATGAGGATGAATTATCAGCCAGAGGATTAACACGTACTGATTTTAGATTTAAAGTAGGAACAGCTAAATTACGAGAAGGGAAGTTCTTTGCTAATATGTCTATTCCCCTTGGAGAAGATTCAGAATTCTACAGTTTCGGAGGGATCAGCTATCGAGAGGGTCTAGCATCTGGATTTTATAGAAGACCAGCGCAAGCAGATGGTAGAGCAAATACTCCAGCGTTTCCGAATGGATTCTTGCCAACTATCGGAACTGATATCGTAGATAAATCAATAGCAGTTGGTATCAAAGGAAAAGTAAATGAATGGAATGTGGATTTTTCCAATACTTATGGGATTAACAATTTCGATATTACTGTTGGAAACTCAAGTAATGGAACTTTAGGAGTGGCTACGCCGCGGAGTTTTGATGCAGGAGCCTTGAGTTTTATGCAGAATACTACAAATCTTGATATTGGTAGATTCTATGATGATATTTTTAAAGGATTAAATATAGCGATGGGAGCAGAGTATAAGGTAGAGAATTATACCATTAGTGCTGGAGAAGAAGCGTCTTATACAAGTTATGATATTAATGGTAATATTGTAACAAGTACTACTCCAGAAACAGATTTGGTGCGTAATAATTTTACAGGAGCGGTTCTTGGAGGAGGTTCGCAAGTATTTAGAGGTTATGATCCTAATAATGAAACTGATGAATATAGAAATAGTATCGCTGGTTATATTGATTTGGAAGCAGATTTTACAGAACAATGGTTGGTAAGTCTTGCAGGTAGATATGAGAATTTTTCAGATTTTGGAGATACATTTAATTACAAATTAGCAACTCGTTATAAAATAACTGAAAACTTCTCAGTTCGAGGTGCAAATAGTACAGGATTTAGAGCACCATCTTTACATCAACAATTTTTTAGTCGTACTAGCACGGTTTTCGTAGATAATCAGCCATTTGAACAAGGAACTTTTACTAATAATAGTAGGGCAGCTTCATTGATAGGGATAGCACAATTGAAAGAAGAAACATCCAGTAGTTTTAGTCTTGGGCTCACTGCTAAAGTTCAAAATTTCACTATTACGGCAGATGCATATTTAATTAATATAGACGATAGGATTGTGTATAGCGGTAGTTTTGGAAATGGAGGAGATCCTGAATTAACGCAGATTTTTGAAGATGCAGGAGCAACTAGTGCTCGATTCTTTGTTAATGCAATAGATACAAAATCACAAGGAATAGATGTGGTGGTGGCACATAAAATGAATATTGGAGAGAATATGATACTTAAAAATGATCTTTCCGCCACATTTGCTAAGACTGAAGTAGAAGATATAAGAGTTCCGGAAAGAATTGCTGCGGCAGGAGAAAGTGGAAGTTTTTTCGATGGGCAAGAAGAAGCTTTTTTAACATTAGCGCAACCAAGAACCAAGCTGAGTCTAACCAATGCTCTATCTTTTGGGCGGTATGATATTTTACTTAGAAACGTATTCTTTGGAGAAGTTACAGATCCAGATGATTTTAATGGAGATCCAAGAGTAGATGGAACTGTAGTTAGTGATGATGCGGTGTATGGAGGAAAAGTGGTTACAGATCTTTCATTTTCTGCAAAAGTTTTAGAAAATCTAAATATTACGATTGGAGCTAATAATTTGTTAGATGTGTATCCTGATGAAAATAGAGCAGGAGGAACAGCGGGTGACCAATTTGTGTACTCCAGAAGAACTTCTCAGTTTGGATATTCAGGTAGGTTTTTATTTGCAAGAATTAATTTTAGTCTTTAGATAAGAATATTTTAGAAAAGTATAGGCAAGGATATTCTAATCCTTGCCTATTTTTTTATTTTAAGTAATCCATTGGATCCATGTTTTTTCCATTAAGTTTTACCTCATAATGAAGATGAGGACCAGTAGAAAGGCCTGTGTTTCCGCTTTTTCCAATAACTTGCCCTTTGCTTACTTTTTGATTTTCTGTTACTCCGAAACTGTCTAAGTGAGCGTACCAAGTTTCATAACCGTTAGCATGGGTAATAACAATTAAATTTCCCCAATTTCCTTTATCCTTTGCTACAGAAACTGTTCCATCTTCAGTAGCTAATACTGAAGTTCCAATTTTAGCTCGGATATCTATTCCTTTATGAATTACTTTCTTTTTTAAAAGAGGGTGTTTACGGGTTTTTCCATAAACCGCAGTGATGTTATCTTTTGAGCCATTTTCGATTGGAAATATCGAAGGCGGAATTTCGACCTTGATTTCTTCCTCTATAATATCATCCACAATATTCTTGTCATCAAATTTAGGTTTTATAAATGCTGTTAAGAGTATTATGAAAATTGGTAATAGTAAGATGTATCTAAAAATACTTTTTTGATTAGAATGGGTTTTTGTGATCATGTCTATTCGTTTTTTGATTAATGAATGATTAAAATAACTATGTAATTTTTTTGTTTGTTTGGTTTGTAACGTATTGATAAGGAGTTCTAAATAATAGGATTTTTTTATTTGAGTATTTAGAACAAAGCTATCTGCTTGGAATTCGTGAACAGATCGTATTGATTTTCTGAAAAAATAAGAGAATGGATTAAACCAAAATATAACAATATATATTTCCGTAAGTATTAAATCTGCAGTATGCCATAGCTTAATATGTGCTTTTTCGTGTTCTATAACAGCTGAGGCAATTTCATTTGTTTTATTATTTGGAATAAAAATCCAGCCGAAACTTGAGAATATATGAGGAGTATCTGTTGTAACAAAACGATATCCATCTTTCGAAAATATAGTGGACTTTTTCTTTATTCTATAAAGCTGTATTACAGATAGAGATAATCGAAATATTGCTATAAAGAAGCCCAAGATATATATTGATGAAAGAAGATTAGTTAGATAATTCTTTTCTTCGGAGTGTGGCTTTTTTGGTAAAACAACTTCTGTTGCTGGTTGATCTATTGGCAAAAGTTCCTTAAAAAGAGGGATTGTAATAGTTTCGGGGGTTACAGTAAATTCTATTTGATTTAGTAGTGGAATACCTAAAGAGCAAGGTATCAATAAGAGTAATACTACTCTATTAATCTTATGAAAAGTTAATCTTCTAAAGAATAAATAATAAGAACAGTATAATATGGCTAAACAAAGACTAGCTTGAAACAGGTATGTTAAAATATTACTCATTTTCTTTTTTCAATTTTTCAATTTTTTCTTCTATAAATTGTTTCATGTTCTCTAGTTCTTTAACATTCAAATCTTCATCATTTGTAAAAAACATGGCAAATTTGCTTATAGAACCGCTAAAGAAATTTTTCACAACACCTTTAAAATGATTTTTGAAATAAACTTCTTTAGATATGAGTGGGTAATATTCTTTTATTCTTCCATAGGTATTAAAACTTATGAATTTTTTGGTAACTAAGGTTCTAATTACTGTAGAGATGGTAGTATATGCAGGACGAGGTTCTGGAAATTGCTCTACGATATCTTTTAGAAACGCTTTTTCAAGCTTCCACAAGTATCGCATAATCTGTTCCTCTGCTTTCGTTAAGTCTTTCATATCGCTAATGTAACTATAATTTTAGTAATATTACTATAAATATAGTAAATAAACTATTTTTATAGTAATTAATGCTTTTTATTGTTTTCTTGTTTGTTATGAATAATCAATAATAAAGCTTTGAGGCTATAATGAATTTTAACAGCTAATTATTTGTATTTAGTCTAAATAAATTTTTTTTATTGATTCTTGTGTATATATTTGCTTTCTATTTAAATTTAGTCTAAATAATATTAAGTAATGAAAAACTCACTAACTAAACTATTTTTATCAACGACAATTTTAGCAAGTATGTTTTCTTGTTCTAGCGATGATGATGGAGGGACAACAGTAGTTCAAGTAACAAAAGCAGCGGTAATCGAAAACTATAGTAGCGTAGTATATCAATCCTATTTGGATAGTTATAATGGAGCAGTAACAATGCAAACTGCTATCAATGCATTTATAGACACACCTTCAGAAGTAAATTTTGAGGCAGCAAAAACGGCTTGGTTAAATGTTCGAGAAGCATATGGACAGACAGAAGCATATAGAGAATCTAATGGACCCATTGATACCGATGAAACGACAGCTACACCTTGGGGTATTGGTAATGAAGGACAGTTAAACGCATGGCCTATTGATGAAGGTTATGTAGATTACATTGAGGCTGGAACAGAGCCTTATGCGGGTGATTATACAAGTATTATTAGTAATACAACTATAACTATTGATGAAGCTACTCTTGTTTCTTTAAATGAAGAAGATAGTGATAAGTCTATTAGTACAGGTTGGCATGCTATAGAATTTTTATTATGGGGACAGGATAATACAATCCCTAGCGAAAATCAGGCTGGTTTAAGAATGTTTACAGATTACACTACAGCGGATAATGCTGATAGAAGAGGAGAGTATCTTTCGGCAGTAACAAGTTTATTGGTAAAAGATCTTAAAAAATTAGTAGATACTTGGAATACAGGAGGAACTTACAATACAGTTTTCTTAGCATTAGATGAAGATACTGCTTTAAAGCAATTAATAAACGGAGCATTCTTTATTGCAGGAGATGAGTTAAGCTCAGAAAGAATTATTGCTCCTTTGGATAGTACTGACGGTATCGACAACTCTGGTCAGGAGGATGAACATTCGTGTTTTTCGGATAATACCGACAGAGATATTTTTGCCAATGCTCAAGGAGTTTACAATGTGGTTTTTGGTCAGTATGGTACTGTTTCTGGAGCTTCATTTTACGATTTAGTAAAACAAGTTGATGAAAATCAGGCACAAATATTAAAAGAAGCATCAGATAATGCTATGGAAAAAGTAAATGCTGTAGCTAATAATGCGCAACCATTCGATTTTTTAATCACACAAGAAAACACTACTGATGCAACACCTGGTGTTGTACTGCAGAGTGTTATAGCTTTACAAGAATGGGCTGATGTAATAAGTGAATCTGCATCAATTATTGGGATTAGTCTTTAATTTTATAGAGAAATAACTATAACTAATAAGTCCTAAATGTAATATTTAGGACTTGTTGGTTTTTATATTTTAAGAATGAAAAAGTTTTTTTTGCTGTTAAGTGTTTTGTTGACTGTAAGCTGTTCTAGTGATGATGATTATGTTGATATTGTAGATATCTTGTATGAGGAAGGAGAAGAGTTTTTAACCGGATCACTTGGAGTAAATTCTACGAGTAGTAATGCTTTCGGTTTTGAAATTGAAGGGTTGTCTTTTCAAGATCAAGCTAGATTTGCAACAGGGAATTCACTTTTTAATCAATCTTGGGTTTCTTCTCCAGCATCAACAACAGCACGAGATGGATTAGGACCTACATTTAATGCTCGTGCTTGCGCTACATGTCATTTTAAAGATGGTAGAGGTCATCCAATAGAAAATGGAGCTACTTCCAGAGGGTTTTTAATGCGTGTTAGTCTGCCAGGACAGGATGCTTTTGGTTTTGCAAATCCGGTTCCAGAATATGGAACTCAAATTCAAGATAGAGCAAACAATGGTATTCCTTTTGAAGCAAAAATTACAGTTAGTTATGAAATAATCACAGGAAATTACGCTGATGGTACTTCATATGAACTGCAGAAACCAATATACACGATTGTAGAAGAACAATTTGGAGTGTTGAATAATGTATCAATGTCTCCTAGAGTAGCTCAACAGACTATTGGTTTAGGGTTTATAAGTGCATTACCGGATACTGAGATTACTAAGTTTGCTGACGAATTTGATGCTAATAATGATGGGATATCGGGTAAGGCTAATTATGTCTGGGATTTTGATGCCAATAGCCTGCAACTGGGAAAATATGGTTGGAAAGCAAATTCTCCAACATTAAAACAGCAGATAACTTCTGCTTTTCATGGCGATATGGGATTGACTACATCAATGTTTCCAGAAAATAATTGCCCATCTCCACAATTAGATTGTATAGAGGCTCCAAATGGTGGTGTGCCTGAGGTAACGGATACTCAATTAGAACGCGTACAATTCTACCAAGCAAATCTAGCTGTACCTAATAGAAGAAATTTTAAAGATGAATCGGTGCTTAAAGGAAAAAAAATCTTTGAAGAGTTAAATTGTGTAGGGTGTCATGCGATTAATCAAAAAACTGCAAATTTTCCTTTTAGCCCATTATTAGGAGGCATAACAATCAAGCCTTATTCTGACTTCTTGTTACACGATATGGGAGAAGCGTTAGCTGATAATAGATCAGATTTTATGGCTAATGGACAAGAATGGCGAACTCAACCACTTTGGGGAATTGGTTTAATTAGTACAGTCAATGATCATACATTTTTATTACACGATGGAAGGGCCAGAAATATAGAAGAAGCTATACTTTGGCATGGAGGAGAAGGGGAAGAGAGTAAACAAGGTTTTACAAACCTGGAAGAAGAAGAAAGAGCGCAGTTAATTGACTTTATAAATTCATTGTAATCAGATTAAGATAATTATTATGAAATTAAAAAAACTAAAAATTACAATTTTACTATTTGTTATAAGTGTAGTTTCTTGTAATGAAGATGAATCTTCGGAAAACACCAATAATTTCGATGTTAGAGCTCTTTTAGAAGAGGTTACTATAAATAATGTTATTGTTTCAGTTAATGAATTTCAAGACCAATCAGAGTCTCTTAGCGATGCTGTTGAAGCATATCTGGGGGAAATGAATGAAGATAATTTGTTAGATGTCAGAAATCAATGGAAATCTACAGCATTAACTTATGCTTCTATTTATGCATTTAATATTGGAGATGTAAGAGATCAATTCTTTCACCAATCACTTTATAATTGGCCAACTTTGCCTAATACAATAGAAAGTTTTATTGCTAATAATGATGAGATTAATGAAAGTTTTATAATGTCCATTAGCCCTCAAGCAAAAACACTTTCAGGGCTAGAGTATTTAATTTATAAAGACTCTTTGAGTACTACGAATCAAGAGTTTTTGGTTTCTGTAAATAGACAGAATTATTTAAGATTAATTGCTTTAGAGTTAAAAACTCAGGCAAATCGATTGCTAAATGTATGGCAAGAATCTGGAGACAATTATGCGAATGTATTTGCAAATAGTCAGGCAACTGGTATAGAAGGCTCCTTTAACAAACTTTATAATGGTTTGTTTAATGTTATCGATACCGGAAAGGTTACAAAAATTGGAAAACCCGCGGGCTTAGAGAATTCAGAAAACACAAATCCAGAATTAACACAAGCGTATTTTAGTAATTCTTCTCTAGATATATTAAAAGCTAATATATTAAGTATAGAAGAAATTTATTTTAATCCGAATGGGATAGGTATTTCCGATTATGTTTTTTCTGTAATTAGAAATGATGAGCTTAATAATGCAATTAAAAATAAGATAGATGAAGTTTATAATTCAATTAATGCTATTCCAGGGCCGTTGTTTCAGTCGATAACAGAGAATCCAAATGAAGTTGCAGATCTACATAAAAAACTAGAAGAACTAGGGATTTTATTTAGTGTTGATGTAAGAAGTGTTCTATCTATAATCATTACTTCTACAGATAATGATGGAGATTAGTTTTTGTAAGCTTACCGGAATCTAATACGATAAAGAAGAAAAAGTGCCCAGAGCGGGAGTCGAACCCGCACGCCCTAATGGACACATGGCCCTCAACCATGCCTGTCTACCAATTCCAGCACCTGGGCAATACAATTTATTTTACAATATAGCGTAAAACTAAAAAAGTATCACAGGGGAATTGCGATACTTTTTAGTGACCGGGCTGGGGCTCGAACCCAGGACCCTCTCCTTAAAAGGGAGATGCTCTACCAACTGAGCTACCCGGTCATTGATAAATTAAATTATCATATATTTTAAAGAACTGCAGAATAAATAATCAATAATACTTCAAAATTATTCAGTATTTGTGACCGGGCTGGGGCTCGAACCCAGGACCCTCTCCTTAAAAGGGAGATGCTCTACCAACTGAGCTACCCGGTCATACATTCTTTTTTCCTTGAATGCGGGTGCAAATATACTATCAATAATTTATTTTTCAAGAAGAATTTAATATAAATTTACGTTTTATTTTAAATGCCCTTTTTTTTAGGCATAAATTACCTAATTTTTACTTTATGAATATTATTTTATTAGGATATATGGGTTGCGGTAAGTCCTCTATTGGCAGGGATTTAGCTTCTGAATTAAAAATGGAATGCATCGATCTTGATGATTTTATAGAAAATCAAGAAAAAAAATCAATAGGTCAAATTTTTGAGGATAACGGTGAAATATATTTTAGAAAAAAAGAAAATGAGTACCTAAAACAAGTCTTAAAAACGAAAAATAATCATATTATTTCTTTAGGAGGAGGAACTCCTTGTTTTGCGGGAAACCTTGAGATCATTAAAGGAGATGAAAACGCTAAAAGTGTGTACCTGAAAACTTCTTTAGAAGAATTAGTGGATAGATTATATCTAGAGAAAGAAAAACGTCCTTTAATAGCTCATATATCATCTAGGGATGATCTTAAAGACTTTGTTCGTAAACATCTCTTCGAGCGTTCTTTTTATTATAATCAAGCGGAGTATGTTATTTCTACTGATAACAAGACTATTCAAGAAGTTGTCAAGGAAATGCAAAATGTTTTATTCTAGTATAGCTAGATCATTTTCTCCAAAAGTTACATTCACATGCTCATGTAGTGATGTAGAAAGTGAAATTCCTTTGAAATCTGCTTTTATCGGGTATTTTTTATGATTTCGGTTAACAAGAACAGCTGTCTTAAACCGTATTAATGGCACGTCTAAAAAATGTTTTACACCATATACCAAAGCAGTACCAGAATTAAGTACATCATCTGCAAGGACAAGTGATTTGTTTTTATAATCTGAAGCAGAAATGGAGGTTTTAACAGTGTCTTGCGGAGAAGATTTATCCATAGTTACTTCACATAATGTAATATTAATATCAGAAACCTCTTCTAATATTGCTTTTAGGCGTTGAGCAAAAATATAACCATTACTTGCAATACCAGCAATAACAATTTCTTTTTCATTTACATTAGTTTCATAGATTTGATACGCTATACGCTTAATCTTATGTTGTATTTGTTCGTGAGTAAGGATGATATTGTCTTCGGTTTGCATTCGTAACTGTAGTTATATTTTTTCAATTGACCTCAAAGATAAAAAAGAGTTCGTTATCCTTGCGTGGTAGAATGGAATTATAACACTTTTCTAATGTGTTAATTCTGAAATATTGTGAAAATAACTCCAAATACTGATTTTTAGTACCTCCAAATGGAGGGCCGGATTTTTCAAATTCGATATTGAAGAAAAGACCAACTAATTTTCCATTTGGTTTTAAAATTGATTTCATCTTAGCAAGATATTGCTTTCTTTGGTCTGGATGAATTGCGCAGAAGAATGTTTGTTCTACGACAATATCGAATTGATCTTCTAGTTCAAAAAAATCTTTATATAGTATTTGCGATACAGGAAAATCCGGAAATTTTATTTTAAAATTATCAAGAGTATCTTTTACAAAATCTAATATGTAGATGTTTTTAAAACCATTTCGAAATAAATAAATAGCCTCATATGCATTTCCACATCCAGGAATTAATATTTTTAAGCTTTTATCTTCTAACTGATCAAAGTATGAAATAATTGGAGGAGATGCATATCCTATGTCCCATCCGGTTTGATTTGAACTATATTTGTTATTCCAAAATTTTGAATCTAATTTCATTCCTCACTATCGTTATTAGAAGGTTCTTCAAACCAATCATCAATATCTCTTCGATCTTTCTTGGTAGGTCTACCAGCACCTTTTTTTCTGTAATATTCTTTAGAATATTTTAAAAGATCTAGTTTTTGCAACGTTTCTGTAGGAGTAACGTCTTTACGATATATGTCGACTAGCTTAGCGCCAAGTCGACTTTTTGGTGTGTCCAGAACAACAAGTTCATAGTTAACCTGGTTTTTTCGAACTGTAATTTTATCAGTTGGGTAGATTTCTCGTGATGGTTTTATAATATCGCCATTCACTCTTACTTTACCTTCTTTACAAGCTTTGGTAGCAATGCTACGCGTCTTGAAATATCTGATACACCATAAATATTTATCAACTCGCATAAAAAATGATTAAAAAATGCGTTTTATCTATAATAATAGTTGAGCAAAAGTACAAGAAAATTGTATCTTGCGCCTTCAAAAAAGCAATCAGATGAATGTAAGAAGATATATTTTTGCCGCAGGTGTTGTTGTGGCAGCCTTATATGCCTGTAATAACGATGACGATGATGGTATTATTAGTGTTCCGCCAAGAGATGAAGCAGAACAACAGGCTGATGAAGATCCAATAATACAAGATTATCTAAAAACGCATTTTTTTACGTTGGTAGATAATGATGCAAACCCTGATTTCCAAACTGTACAATTTGATACTATAGCAGGAGTTAATAGTGGCCAAACTTCTATTTGGGATTCTGGACTTTTGGAAACTAAGACAGTTACCAATATGGATACAGAGGTTTCGTATACATTATACATGCTTAAATATAATAATGGAGTAGCTACTGAACGCCAAACGCAGTTCGCGGATTCTACATTTGTAACTTATACAGGAGAGGTTTTTTATGATTATGAAGATGATGATGGAGATGGTATTCCTAATGATGGTGATGTAGACGCAGATGGAGATGGAGAACCTGATACGGTAGATGATTCTGTTACTAAAACAGATAGTGACGGTGATGGTATTGCTGATGATAGTGATATTGATAATAATCCAACTTCTTCAGATTCTGATGGTGATGGTGTTATAGATGAAAATGATCCTGTAGATAATAATAACCCTAGGAGAAGAGTGTTTGATAGCGCAGTAACTCCAGTATGGTTTGATTTAGTAAACGTTGTAGAAGGTTTTAGAGAAGCAGTAGTAGATTTCAAAGGGGCATCAGGTTTTATAGAGAATGGCGATGGTACTGTTAGTTACAATATGGATTTTGGTAATTTTACAGTTTTTATGCCATCTGGTTTAGGGTATTTTGCAGAACCGCAAAATGGAATCCCGCAATATGCACCTTTAATATTTAGTGTTCAATTGTATGGAAGTGTAGAAGCAGATCACGACAATGATGGAGTTCCTTCATATTTAGAAGATATTGATGGAGATAGGTTGGTTTTTGATACAGATGATGATACAGATGGTAATGGTTTTCCTGATTATTTAGATCCAGATGATGATGGTGATGGAACATTAACAATAGATGAAGATTTAGAGCCAGATACAGATTTAACTGTAGATAGAGATGGAGATGGAGATCCAACAAATGACATTGGAGATGGAGATCCAACAAATGATGATACTGATGGAGATGGAATTCCAAACTATCTCGATACAGATGATACAGCATCTAGAGATGATTAATTTATAAAAAAACTCCGGTAATTTTACCGGAGTTTTTTTATACTTTTTTTAATAAAATTATAAGTCCAATGCTAAACTTAGAATAAATTGATTAGGTCTAGAATCAACTCTAATTGTTTGTCCTGTATTTGCATCAATAGTTTGAGCCTGGTTTTCGGTAATTCCTCTTTCATATCTAAGATCTATATTCAGTCGTCTTATCTGTAATCCAACTCCAAATTGAACTCCTACAGTGAATTCATTTTTAACTTCACTTAGTCGAACATCTTCTAGATCATTATCTACAATATATTGTAAAGAAGGTCCTCCAAATACGTGTAAAGGGCCTAATAAATAGATCCCTGCTAAAATAGGTAGATCTAGTTTCTTTACATTGTAATTTAATTTTCGATTATCAAATGAATAAGAACTACTGTTTTGTGTATACTGTAATTCTGGTTTAAGATAAAAGTTGTCAGTGATATCTCCTCTTAAAAATACTCCGATATGATATCCTACACGATCATCAGCATTCTCAGAAAGTAAATTGTCACCAGCATTGGTTACATCACTAAACTCTATTTTGCCATTGTCCCCATAATTCAGACCAGCTTTTACACCAAAGTTTATTCCTTTTTCTTGTGATATGATTGCACAAGAGCTAAAAAGAATTAAAAACACTACTACGTTTTTCATTTTAAATGAGTTTTAAAAGATGAATAAATAATTAATTGTAATTTTTGGTTGTGGTCAGTGTTTCTTTTATAACGAAAATAGGGTGGGATTATTCTAATAGTTAATAAAAAAGTCCTCTGTAAAAACAGAAGACTTTTAAAATATACTTTGATAAATAATATAATACTGATGTTATTTTCTTTTGATAACTTTTTCCGCCGCATTTATGATAGCATCAGCATTTAATCCATATTTTTCCATAAGTTGATCAGGAGTTCCACTTTCTCCAAATGTGTCATTAGTAGCAATGAATTCTTGTGGTACAGGGTGATTTTGAGTTAATACTCTAGATACACTTTCTCCCAAACCTCCTAAGAAGTTATGCTCTTCTGCCGTAACAATACAACCAGTCTTTTTAACGGAGTTTAAGATAGCTTCATTATCAAGTGGTTTTATGGTATGTATATTAATCACTTCTGCACTAATTCCTTTTTCTTGTAATGCTGCAGTAGCTTGTAATGCTTCCCATACTAGGTGACCTGTAGCTACAATAGTAACATCAGTACCATCCTGTAAGTGAAGAGCTTTTCCTATTTCGAATTTTTGATCTTCTGGAGTAAAGTTTGCAACCTTTGGTCTTCCAAAACGCAAGTAAACTGGACCTTCATAATCAGCAATTGCAATTGTAGCAGCTTTGGTTTGATTATAATCACAAGGGTTAATTACTACCATACCTGGTAACATTTTCATTAACCCAATATCTTCTAAAATTTGATGTGTTGCACCATCTTCTCCAAGTGTCAAACCTGCATGAGAAGCACAGATTTTTACATTTTTACCACTGTAGGCAATGGATTGACGAATTTGATCATAAACTCGACCAGTAGAAAAATTAGCAAAAGTTCCAGTAAAAGGTATTTTACCACCAATAGTTAACCCAGCTGCGATTCCCATCATATTAGCTTCGGCAATTCCTATTTGAAAAAAACGATCTGGATTGTTCGCAATAAATGCATCCATTTTTAGAGAACCGATAAGATCAGCACAAAGTGCTACAACATTCTCATTTGTTTTTCCAAGTACTTCAAGACCTGCTCCAAAACCAGAACGAGTATCTTTTTTTCCTGTATCTATATATTTTTTCATGAATATTTTTTTTAAGTCATTTCTGTTTTCACAGAAACCTCTTTTATGTATGCCTTAATAGTCTCCTAAAGTCTCAGGATTTTGTGCTAAACCTATTTCTAATTGCTCATCATTTGGAGCTTTACCGTGCCAAGCATGAGTGTGCATCATAAAATCTACTCCATTACCCATTATAGTATGCATTAATACACAAACTGGTTTACCTTTTCCAGTTCTGCTTTTAGCTTCCTGTAATCCTTCTATTACAGCTGTAATATTATTTCCTTCTTTGATTTCCATAACATCCCAACCAAAAGCTTCGAATTTAGCTCTAAGACTACCTAATGATAATACATCATCAGTGGATCCATCGATTTGTTGACCATTAAGATCTATTGTAGAAATAAGATTATCTACTTTTTTTCCGGATGCATACATAGCTGCTTCCCAAATCTGACCTTCTTGTAATTCTCCGTCTCCATGAAGACTGTATACAATATGGTTATCATTATTCAGTTTTTTTGCTTGCGCAGCACCAATAGCTACAGACATTCCTTGACCAAGAGATCCAGAAGCAATTCTAATACCAGGAAGACCTTCGTGAGTCGTTGGGTGTCCTTGAAGTCTACTGTTAATTAGTCTAAATGTATTTAATTCTTCTACAGGAAAATATCCGCTTCTTGCTAATACACTGTAAAAAACCGGAGAAATATGTCCGTTAGATAAGAAGAAAAGGTCTTCTTCTTTTCCGTCCATATCGAAACCATCTTTTCTTTCCAAAATTTCTTGATAAAGAGCTACAAAAAATTCCGTGCACCCTAGAGAACCACCTGGATGCCCTGAGTTTACTTTGTGAACCTGTCGTAGAATATCTCTACGAACTTGAGTTACAAAATCTTCTAATTGTTGTGTTTTTGGCATTGCTATGCTAATTGGCTTAATGATTAAGGCGCAAAAATACAGGTTTTGATTACCGTGGCAAAATGTCTTTACACCTTTTAATTAAGATACCATTGTTAATAACGAAAAGTTTTCGGAAACTAGACTTTATTAAAGTAGTTTTAGTTAGTTATCTTTGCGCTCTACGAAATAAAAATTATGCAATTCGACCTATTATCTACGGACCCTCAGAGTAAGGCCAGAGCCGGAAAAGTAACAACTGATCATGGAGTTATTGAAACTCCAATTTTTATGCCTGTTGGTACTGTAGCAACTGTAAAAGGTGTACATCAAAGAGAGTTGAAAAATGATATTAATCCTGATATTATATTAGGAAACACTTATCATTTATATCTAAGACCGCAAACACCAATTTTAGAAAAAGCAGGTGGGTTACATAAATTTATGAATTGGGATAGAAATATTCTTACAGATAGTGGAGGTTATCAAGTATATTCTCTATCCGCAAATCGTAAGATTAAGGAAGAAGGTGTGAAGTTTAAGTCTCATATTGATGGATCATATCACGTGTTTACACCAGAAAATGTAATGGAGATTCAACGTACAATTGGTGCAGATATCATCATGGCTTTTGATGAATGTACTCCATACCCTTGTGATTACGGATATGCAAAGAGAAGTATGCATATGACTCACAGGTGGTTAGATAGATGTATGCAACATCTCGAAAAAGTTCCAGTTAAATATGGATATGATCAGACTTTTTTTCCAATAGTACAAGGAAGTACTTATAAAGATCTAAGAAGACAGTCTGCAGAATATATTGCTAATGCGGGAGCAGAAGGAAATGCAATCGGAGGTTTGTCAGTAGGAGAACCAGCAGAAGAGATGTATGCAATGACTGAAGTAGTGACAGAAATATTGCCAGAGGATAAACCTAGATATTTGATGGGTGTGGGTACACCAATTAATATTTTAGAAAATATTGCATTAGGTATTGATATGTTTGATTGTGTAATGCCAACTAGAAATGGAAGAAATGGAATGTTATTTACAGCACATGGAACTATAAATATTAAGAATAAAAAATGGGAAGATGACTTTTCTCCTATTGATGAAATGGCTATTACTTATGTGGATACAGAATATTCTAAAGCATATCTAAAGCACCTTTTTTCGGTAAATGAAATGCTAGGAAGACAGATAGCGACGATCCATAATTTAGGTTTTTATTTATGGTTGGTTCGTGAAGCGAGAAAACATATCTTAGCCGGAGATTTTTATTCTTGGAAAAATATGATGGTAAAACAAATGGATAAAAGATTGTAATTTGAAAATATTAGACTGGTATATACTTAAACGTTATTTAGGAACTTTTTTCGCAATGATTCTCATGTTTATTCCAATAGGAATTATCGTTGATCTTTCTGAGAAAATAGATAATATATTAGAGCATGAAGCGCCCTTTGGAGCCGTTGTTTCTTATTATTTGGATTTTACCATCTACTTTGCAAATTTACTATTTCCATTATTTGTATTTCTTTCTGTGATTTGGTTTACTTCTAAATTAGCTAATAAGACAGAAATTATAGCCTTTTTAAGCTCAGGTGTTTCATTTTGGAGATTTCTTAGACCGTATATGATTGGAGCGATTTTAATTTGTGTAGGAGCTCTTGCAATGGGGTTATTTTTAGCACCTAAAGCAAGTCAGGGATTTAATGAGTTTAAATATACCTACTTAAAAAAGGGGAAGAAAGTTCAAGAAACCAGAAATGTATACCGTCAATTAAATGATAGTATCTTTTTATATGCGAGTGATTTTAAACCACTTAAGAAAAAGGCGACAAATTTCACATTGGAATATTTCGATGGAAATAAATTAGTTACAAAAATTTCAGCTAGAACGATAACCTTTATAGAGAAAGATAGTATTTATGAATTAAGAGACTTTGTGAAACGTACAGTTTTAGAAGACAGAGATATCATAGAGAAAGCAAGGAAAAAAGACACGATTTTACCTTTTGATATAGATGAGTTTACTCCTGTGACTTATGTAGCAGAGACACTAAATTATATGGAATTAAGTAAGTTTATAGAAAAGGAAAGTAAAAGAGGTTCTTCAGATATAAACAGATATAAAGTGGTAGCTTATAAGAGATGGAGTATTCCTGTTTCAGCATTTATACTTACCGTTATAGGTGTAGCAGTTTCTTCTATGAAAAGAAGAGGAGGAATGGGTATAAATCTAGCTGTCGGTATCTCTTTAGCCTTCGTTTTTATCTTTTTTGATAAAGTTTTAGGTACGTTGGCCAATCAATCTGATTTTCCACCTTTAGTGGCAGTGTGGTTTCCTAATTTTTCTTTTGGGATATTAGCAATTTATCTTCTTTACAATGCCAAACGTTAAACTCCAGAATTATCTTCATTTTCATTTTATAGTATTTATATGGGGGTTTACTGCAATACTTGGAGAGCTAATCTCTATTGAAGCACTACCTTTAGTATGGTATAGGATGTTGATGGCTTCAGGATTTATTTACCTTTATATTCTCGTTAGAAAAATTTCTTTAAAGGTATCTAAGAAGCTTTTGTTTACATTATGTATTGCTGGTGGGATTATTGCATTACATTGGATTACTTTTTTTGCGGCAATAAAAGTTTCTAACGTTTCTATAACGCTTGCTATTTTGTCTACAGGTGCATTTTTCACTTCGATTTTAGAACCTATTTTTTATAAGCGAAAACTTATTTGGTATGAGGTTGTATTTGGTTTGATGGTAATTGTAGGTCTTTATATTATTTTTAATGTAGAAGGTGATTATTTTTTAGGAATTGTATATGCACTATGTTCAGCTTTTTTATCATCTGTTTTTTCATTAATTAATGGTAAGATCGCTCAACAATATTCTCCTTCAATGATTTCTTTTTATGAATTATTAACTGGAGTGGGTTTTGTGACAATTTACTTGATAGGAATGTCTTTTTTAGGAGCAGAAAATGAAGGTTTTACAATTGGTTTCTTTCAGTTATCAACCTCGGATTGGATATTTTTAATAATACTTGCTTCATTTTGCACGGCTTATGCTTTTATAGGTTCAGTTCAGGTTATGAAATACTTAAGTCCTTATACAGTAATGTTAACGATAAATTTAGAGCCTGTTTATGGAATTGTATTAGCATTTTTAATTTTTGGAGATTCAGAAAAAATGAACCCAGGATTTTATTACGGAGCCCTTATTATACTTAGCACAGTAGTGTTGAATGGTATATTTAAAAATATTAAAAAAATAAAAAGACAAAGGTCTTAATACTAGTTTAACAAGTATTGTTTTATATTTGTCTGCTAACCCTAGTTAAAAAAACAAAATATATTCTTGATATGGAATATTTAGAATTTGAACTCCCCATAAAAGAACTCGAAGAACAATTTGAAAAAGCTTGCGCTATAGGAGCAGAAAGTGATGTTGATGTCACGGATACCTGTAAGCAAATTGAAAAAAAGTTAAATGAGACTAAAAAGGAGATTTATAAGAACTTGACTGCTTGGCAGCGAGTACAATTATCTAGACATCCATCTAGGCCATATACATTAGATTATATAAATGCTATATGTGGAGATTCTTTCTTAGAATTACATGGAGATCGTAATGTTAAAGATGACAAAGCGATGATTGGAGGTTTAGGTAAAATTGGTGATCAAAGTTTTATGTTCATTGGTCAACAAAAAGGATACAATACAAAGACAAGACAATATAGAAATTTTGGGATGGCTAATCCTGAGGGATATAGAAAAGCGCTTCGTTTGATGAAAAGCGCTGAGAAATTCAATATTCCTGTAGTTTGTTTTGTTGATACTCCAGGAGCATATCCCGGTTTAGAAGCTGAGGAAAGAGGACAAGGAGAAGCTATTGCTAGAAATATCCTAGAAATGACACGCCTTAAAGTTCCTATTACTGTTATAATTATCGGTGAAGGTGCAAGTGGAGGTGCATTAGGAATAGGAGTAGGAGATAAAGTATTGATGCTAGAAAATTCTTGGTACTCCGTAATTTCTCCTGAGAACTGTTCTTCTATATTATGGAGAAGTTGGGAGCAAAAGGAAATTGCTGCCGAAGCATTGAAATTAACTGCAAAAGATAGTGCTAAACTTAAAGTTGTGGATGAAATCGTAAGAGAACCACTTGGTGGGGCTCATAGTGATCGTGAAAAAACATTTAAAGCTGTTCGAGACAAAATTTTGTCATCTTTTGAAGAGATGAAAAACTTATCACCAGAAGAATTGGTAGAAAAGCGTATGGATAAATATGCAAATATGGGGGTCTTCAAAGGCTAACCCCTAATAAATCACTTGACACAAAAATCTGAAGTTTTTGACTTCGGATTTTTTTATGCTTATTAACAATATAATTAAGTTATCAACAGTTCATTTGTTGAAGACTGGTGGACATTGATTACCTTTGTATAAGGTCCATCTCTTTACAATTTTTTTACATTCGTGGTTATGGAAAAAGTACAGCAAGCTCAGCAATCTAATTATGGTCGGGGGAACGTAATTTCGCTGGAAAAAGGAAAAATACCTCCTCAAGCAACTGATTTAGAAGAAGTTGTGCTTGGAGCGATGATGATAGATAAAAAAGGAGTCGATGAAATTATCGATATCCTTAATCCCGATGTTTTCTACAAAGAATCTCATAAATATATTTTTGACGCTATATATAAGTTGTTCGAAAACTCAGAGCCGATTGACTTATTAACGGTTTCGAGTCAACTTAAGAAAGATGCAAAACTAGAATTAGCAGGTGGGGAATTTTATCTAATTCAACTTACCCAAAAGGTAGCATCTTCAGCACATATCGAGTTTCATGCTCGTATAATTTTGCAGAAATATATACAACGTAGTCTGATAAAAATATCGAATGAGATTATAGAAGAATCATACGATGAGACCGCAGATGTCTTTGATCTTTTGGACATGGCAGAATCTAGATTATATGAGGTAACTCAAGGAAATATAAAAAGATCCACAGAGACGGCTCAAAGTTTAGTAATTCAAGCAAAGAAAAAAATTCAGGAAATATCGAATAAAGAAGGAATGAGTGGAGTTCCTTCTGGTTTTGATAAATTAGATAAGCTGACCTCTGGTTGGCAACCAAGTGACTTGATTATTGTTGCAGCACGTCCTGGTATGGGTAAAACTGCTTTGACATTATCTATGGCTAGAAATATGGCAGTTGGAGCTAATATTCCTGTTGCATTCTTCTCATTAGAGATGTCATCAGTACAGCTGATTACACGTTTAATATCTTCAGAAACGGGTCTTTCTTCGGAGAAATTACGTACTGGTAAGTTAGAAAAACACGAATGGGAACAACTTAATGTAAAAGTAAAAGACTTAGAGAAAGCTCCTCTTTTTATAGATGATACTCCTTCTCTTTCCATTTTTGATTTACGAGCAAAAGCAAGACGTCTTTCTTCTCAGCATGGTATAAGAATGATTGTTATAGATTATTTACAATTAATGACAGCAGGTGGTAGTGGTAAGAATGGAAACCGTGAACAAGAGATTTCGACAATTTCTCGTAACCTTAAGGCATTAGCAAAAGAATTGAATATTCCTGTTATTGCATTATCACAGTTATCACGTGCTGTAGAAACTCGTGGAGGTAGTAAGAGACCACTATTGAGTGATTTGAGGGAATCTGGAGCGATTGAGCAGGATGCCGATATTGTAGCATTTATATTTAGACCAGAATATTATAAGATAGATGAGTGGGATGATGAAGAAAGATCACCTACTCAGGGACAAGGAGAGTTTATTGTTGCCAAACACCGTAATGGTGGTTTAGAAAATATTAGGTTAAAATTTATTGGTCACTTAGGTAAATTTGATAACTTAGATGACTTTAGTACTCCTTTTGAGTTTCATTCTAAGATGAATGATGGTAAAGAAGAAGATGATCCTTTTAGTACAAGTCATCTTCCTAGTGCCGATGAAGCCTTTGGGAGTAGCATAAATGACTCTAATGATGATGATGACGTTCCTTTCTAAAATGAAGTGTAAATTTTTAATTTATGCATTATTATTTTTCTTTACTTTTCAATCATACGCTTCGTATGTGTTAATTCCTATGGATGCCGAAGGTCAGCAAAACCATTTAAAAGCCTATGGAATTACGTATTGGACACTTAGCAAAGATTTAAAAGTTAAATGGCTACTTAATTATAGAGGTGGTTCTTTTTTATTACCTGATACGGATGATATTAAAAAGGAATGTACGATTCGTGGGGTTTCTTATGAAGTTCTGAGCAATGCTAAAACAGAAGAAATTTTAGAGGATATAAGTAGTCCTTCTAAAAATATGGAAGCTGTTATTTTAGAAAAAGCACCTAAAATAGCGGTATATTCTCCGAAAGGAAATCAACCTTGGGATGATGCGGTAACGATGGTTTTAACGTTTGCCGAAATTCCGTACGAGACTGTATATGATAAAGAAGTTTTAGAAGATAATCTAATTTTATACGATTGGTTGCACTTACATCACGAAGATTTTACTGGGCAATATGGTAAGTTTTATGCATCTTATCGAGCTGCACCTTGGTATATACAAGAAAAGGCGAATGCAGAGAAATTAGCATTTGAATTAGGGTATGAAAAGGTTTCTCAAGAAAAACTTGGCGTAGCACTTAAAATAAGAGATTATGTAGTAGGAGGAGGATTTATGTTCGCTATGTGCAGTGCTACGGATAGTTTCGAAATAGCGCTGGCTGCAGAAGGAGTGGATATTTGTGAACCAATGTTTGATGGAGATCCAAGTGAGCCTGGTTATCAGTCTAAAATTGATTATAATAAAACATTTGCGTTTAAAGATTTTACGCTCGAACGTAGTCCAAATGTATATGAGTTTTCTTCTATAGATATGACTAGAAAACGTCGTATTTCTAAAACTACAGATTACTTTACGCTAATGGATTTTTCTGCGAAATGGGATCCGATTCCAACAATGCTTTGTCAAAACCATACCGCATTGGTAAAAGGATTTATGGGGCAGACCACGGCATATGACCCTACTGAAATTAAATCTAATGTATTAGTTCTTGGAGAAAATAGAACTAATAACGAAGCTAGATATATTCATGGAATTAAAGGAAAAGGTTTCTTTACCTTTTATGGAGGTCATGATCCAGAAGATTATCAGCATAGAGTAGGAGATCCAAAAACTGAGCTAGAATTGCATCCTAACTCTCCTGGATATCGTTTGATTCTTAACAATGTTCTCTTTCCTGCTGCCAAAAAGAAAAAACAGAAAACTTGATTGTTTTGATTTTGTTTCTATGAGTTAAATCACTGTTTATAGGGTGATTTGAGTATTGAACATTTTGTAGTTTTGATCCTATGGTAAAAAAAATCATAATGATAGTTGTTATTTTATTTATATCAATAGGTGCCTTGTGTATTTATGGATTGTATCGTTTTTTTAACCCTTTTGGAAAAGAAGTAAATAAAGAGTTATCCGATTCTTATTATTATACAAGAGATAAAGAAGGCATTATTTATAGTCCAATGGGTAATTGGTTTGAATTAGGAAAAGATGAAATGGAAGTTGATATGCAAACATTTCAGGTGCTAGCAAGGGATTATGCTAAAGATAAAGATCAAGCTTATTTTAAATCAAGAGCAATTAATAATGAAATAGATCTTGCATCATTCGAAGTGCTGTTAGGGTATACACCTATAGATAAAAATCACGTATATGAATTAAACGATAATTATTATCATATAGGTACAAAAGATATAAAAGCACTAAAAATTCTAGAAGGAGCAGATGCAAAAACTTTTACTCAGATAAGTTTCGATTTTGCTAAAGACAAGAATTTTGTATATCAAAATTATAAAAGAAATGATTCCCTAGATGTTGCATCTTTTGATGAGATCAATAGTCACTTTTGTAAAGATCAAAAAGGAGTGTATTATTATTCTTATGGAAACCCTCCGCGTAAGATTGAAGAAGCTAATATCGCTGAAATTGTTTCTTTAACGAACTACTATATTCGTGATAATACGAATGTATATTTTTATGTAGGATATAAAAATTCGGAAAGATTTGATAAAGTAGTAGCAATACCTTTCAAAAATAGTAATGAAATCGGTTTTTTTGAAGATAAGGGTCTTATTAAAATAGATGACCAGATATATTATCAAAGTAGCATCATAGAAAATGTAGATATAGCAACTTTTAAAGAAATAGAGGCTGGATATACCAAGGATAAGAATGCTGTTTATTTTCTTGGTAAGGTGATTGAAGGCGCAGATACCAATACCTTTAAATATAATACGAGTTCCTATACTTTTTCTGATAAGAATCATAGATATGAAATAGGAAAAATTGTAAAAAGCAAAAAGTAATTTTTGATTTTTGTAAGGTTGTTATAAAAAGACGACTATTGAATTCTTAAATAATAACCTTACACTCAAAAAATGAAAAAAATAACTCTATTCACACTAATACTTAGTGTTTTATTTTCTTGTAAAGAAGCACCTAAGGAAGAAAAAGAAGAAAAAGAAGTTGTAGTCGAAGAAAAAGTAGAAGAAGTTATTCCTGATAGATCAGAAAACTTTCCAAAAGATATTGCAGCAGTTTTTAAAGCTCATGGCGGTATCCAAGCGTTTGATACCCAGAATACATTGATTTTTGAACTTTCGAAACCAGAAGGTAATGAGAAGCACACTACAGATCTTAAAACTAGACATGCACGTATAGAAACGGATAAGTTTCGATTAGGTTTTGATGGAGAAGAGGCATGGATTGAACAAGATTCGACTTATTTTAAAGGGAATCCACGTTTTTATCATAACTTGATGTTCTATTTTTATGCAATGCCTTTCGTATTAGGAGATGATGGTATTTCTTATGAAAAAGTAGAAGATTTGAAAGTAGGAGAGGCTTCGTATCCTGGTTATAAAATATCTTATGGAGAAGCTATAGGTGATTCACCGAAGGATAATTACTTTGTGTATTATGATTCAGAATCATATCAAATGAAATTCTTAGGATATACAGTTACATTTTTTAGTAAAGAAAGTAGTCAGAAAATTAGTCTTATTGAATACTCAGATTGGAATGATATTGATGGTTTATTGTTGCCAAAAACCTTAAAATGGAGATCTTATGAAGATGGAATTGTGGGAGAAGTTAAAAGTGAAAGAAACTTTGTAAATGCCTCTGCAAGTAAAGAAAAAATGGATGCTTCTATATTTAGTAAGCCGAAAGAGGTAGAATAGATCTACTTGTAAATTATAGTATATTAAAAATAGCTCTGTTAGTTGGAAACTAACAGAGCTATTTGTTTTTTGAGAAAGCGAATTTTTTTTTGATAAAAATACAAGCATAATTTTTAATATTTGATAATCTCATAAGAGAATACTTTTTGTTTATTGCGAAAAATCACAAGTAGTACACTTTTTAATAAGAATACCTTAAAGTCTATTGAAGTGCATTTTTAGAATTAATTAATTTTATATCCTTTATCTAATTCTATTTACGAAAACGATATAGTAACACACAAAATTAATTTTATGTATAAAGAATTAACAACGAGTAATAGGGTTTTGATGGGACCAGGACCATCAGATGCGCATCCTAGAGTACTTAAAGCAATGTCCACACCATTAATTGGACATTTAGATCCAGAATTTGTAACCATTATGGATGAGGTTAAAACGATGGTACAAGATACTTTTATGACTAAAAATCATATGACTTTTGTAGTTTCTGCTCCCGGTAGTGCTGGTATGGAAACTTGTTTGGTTAATTTATTAGAACCTGGAGATGAAGCCATTATTTGTATCAATGGAGTTTTTGGTGGCAGAATGGCAGATATTGCCGAAAGATGTGGTGCCAAAGTTCATAAAGTAGCGGTAGCTTGGGGAACAGTGATCACTCCAGAAGATATAAAAAAGGCCTTGGGTGTTTGCAAAAAACCAAAATTAGTGGCACTTGTACATGCAGAAACTTCTACTGGAGCGTTACAACCTTTAAAAGAAATTAGTGACCTGGTTCATAACGCTGGTGGATTATTGATGGTAGATGCTGTAACTTCTTATTGTGGCATGGAACTAAAAGTGGATGATTGGAATATAGATGCAATATATACTGGTACGCAAAAGAATTTAAGTGCTCCTCCAGGTTTATCACCTGTAAGTTTTTCTGATAATGCACTAAAAGCACTAGAGAATAGAAAAACAAAGGTGCAAAGTTGGTTTTTAGATTTAAGTTTGGTTAAAAACTACTGGGGTGGAGCTAAACGTGCATATCATCACACTGCTCCAGTCTCTTCGGTGTATGCTTTAAGAGAATCCCTAAGAATCGTATTAGAGGAAGGTTTAGAAAATAGATGGAAAAGACATCAACAAGTACACGAGGTTTTAAAAACAAAACTGGAATCCTTAGGGTTTAGTTATTTAGTCGAAGAGCAATATCGATTACCTAATCTAAATGCCGTTTTTTTACCAGAAGGAAATGATGAGGCAATATTACGTAAAAAGTTATTGACTAAATATAATATCGAAGTAGGGGGAGGATTAGGTGATTTTGCAGGAAAGATATGGAGAATAGGTATTATGGGAGAGAGTTGTACACTCAATCATGTAAATATGTTGATTAGTGCATTAGAGGATATTGAAGAATTTAAAAGTTAATATACTAGAATATAAGGCATTGAATTTCACTGAAAACAGGGTTTGATTTAAGATTGAAATTTTTGACTTTTGTGTAAATAAATTAATCAACAAGTTTTTTAATCTCTTAAAACCTTATTCAATGAGTGATATTAGCAATGACCAAATGGTCGTGGAAATCTTAAACTTTTTTTATCCTAGAAATACAATCTCAGAACACAATGTTACAGATCAATTAGGAGATTTGGCGGCGGAAATGTACGCGGAAGCATTAGAGGCCTCTGCGGCAATGCATTTAGTTCCAAGACCTACGTATACTCCATCAATGTCTTGGTTAGTAAAAGAAGGTGTAAAAGCGTTCTGGAGATCAAGAGGAGAGGACGAAATATATGAATCTGTCAGGGTTACAGTCGCACTTAAATATAAAAGTAAACATCAAATGAGTAAATTAGGAATTTAAAAAAAAGAGGCACTTTAAAAAGTGCCTCTTTTTTTACAAAGAAATAAATAAGTTTTATTTCTCATATTTACTACTATATCGTTTCCATAGTTTTGTTTGGTGACTTTCTAGGCTGATATCTCTTCCTTGGATAAAGGCTTTTTCTAACTGATTGGTTCGCATATCTAAAGCATCTCCAATACTTATAAATAAAGTAGCATCTTTACCGACTTCTAAGGTGCCTACCATATCATCAATGCCTAAAATTTTAGCACTATTACCTGTAATTAGCTGTACAGCCTTTTCTTTATCTAGACCATGAGCAGCAACTGTTCCCGCTTGGAAAGGCAGGTTACGGGCATTAGCTCGTTCCATTTGACCACTGTTTTGTAACCCAACCAATATCCCAGCATCTATCAACAACTTTGCATTTTTATATGGCAAATCATAATCATCATCTTCATAATTTGGTGTAGAGTGTGTTCTTGTAAGAAGTACAGGAATGTTTTGTTGTTTAAGCTGTTCGGCTACTTTGTAAGCTTCATCAGCTCCTACTAATACTACTTTTTTAAGTTGTTGTTCTTTAGCAAAACGCAATACATCCAAAATAGCTTTTTCTGCTCCTACATGAACAAATAGGGTCTGCGTACCATCAAAAACTTTTTGCATTGCTAAATGAGGTAAATTTTCTCTACTGGTGTTCGATTGCGCAGTAGCTTTAGCTTGATTCATATAATCTGCTAGAGCAGTTATTTGTTCTTGGTATTTTTTATTAGGCTTAAATCCGGGATCTTCTCCTAACCACCATCTACCTCTGGTAAAAGGGTTAGGCCAATTTAGATGAATTCCATCATCAGTTTTGATGGCTGCATCTTCCCAATTCCAAGCGTCTAATTGTACAATTGAAGAAGTCCCAGAAATCCATCCGCCACGAGGTGTAGTTTGAGCAATCAAGACACCATTAGGGCGCATACTTTCTACAATCTTACTCTCTGCGTTGTATGCTATAATACTTCGGATGTGTGGATTAAAACCTCCAATCTCACTATCATCATCAGTAGCTCTTACTGCACCTATTTCTACCAATCCTAAGGTAGAATTTGGTGCTATAAATCCTGGGTATACATGTTTTCCAGTGGCATCAATTACTTTTCCTTTGCTAGCAACACTGCCTTTGGTTCCTACATTAGTGATCTTTCCATTTTCAAAAATGATAATACTATTAGGAATCACTTCTCCATTACCTATATGTGCGATTGCTCCTGTAATAGTAATCGCTTCCGTTTGGGGTTTTGCTGGGGTTTGTTGTGCTGTTGCATTTCCAAATGCAATTATTAGCAACAACATTATATATGATAAATTTTTCATTTTTTAATTAGTGTTTAGTGAATGTGTTCTACAGTATCGCAGTGAAAATGTTGTTTTTCCTTTTTCTTAGGTGGTTGCGTTTTTAAACCACTGTTTTTAGCCTTTAGTAGCATTGTAGACAATTCATTACGCTCATCGGCAATTGATTTTCGCATAGCTTTGTCTTTTTCTAAATCAAAATAAGTAGCTCCATCAATCAATGTTTTTTCTGCTTTAGCGTAGATAGAAAGAGGGTGATCTGTCCATAAAACAACATCTGCATCTTTTCCTATTTTAATACTCCCTACGCGATCATCAATGTGTAACATTTTTGCTGGGTTTAGAGTAACAAATTTCCAAGCTTCTTCTTCACTAACTCCTCCATATTTTACAGACTTTGCAGCCTCTTGATTTAATCTTCTAGACATCTCACCATCATCACTATTAATAGCAACAAGTACTCCTTGATTATACATAATGGTAGCGTTATAAGGAATGGCATCATTTACTTCATATTTATAAGCCCACCAGTCTGAAAAAGTAGATCCAGCTACGCCATGTTTAGCCATTTTATCTGCAACCTTATATCCTTCAAGAATGTGAGTAAAGGTGTTGATTCTAAAATTGAATTTTTCTGCCACTTTCATTAACATGTTAATTTCACTTTGTACATAGGAGTGACAACTTATAAAACGCTTACCATTAAGAATCTCGACTAATGTTTCCATTTCTATATCCTTTCGATATGATTTCCCACTATTTTTTAGCTTTTCATATCGCTTAGCACGTGTAAAATAATCCACATATAATTGTTCTACACCCATACGGGTCTGAGGAAAACGTATTCTTTCTGCATCCCCCCAATTACTTTGTTTTACATTTTCACCCAAGGCAAATTTGATAAACTTAGGAGCGTTTTTGTAAATAAGGTTTTCTGCACTTTCTCCCCATTTTAATTTTAGGATTGCTGATCTACCACCAATAGGGTTAGCCGATCCGTGTAATATTTGGATAGAAGTTACTCCACCAGCAAGATTTCTATACATATTAATGTCATCCGGTGAAACCACATCTTCTATCGTTACTTCTGCGGTTGAATTATGACCAGCTTCATTAATTGCTGCTGCTGCTATATGAGAATGTTCATCAATAATACCACTGGTTAAATGTTTTCCGGTAGCGTCTACAATTTTAGCATTTCCTGCATTTAGATTTTTTCCGATCCCGGCAATTTTTCCATTTTTAATTAAGACATCGGTTTCGGTCAGAATTCCATCAACTTCATTTGTCCATACAGTAGCATTTTTGAACAATATGTTTTCAGATTTAGGAAGTGTACTATTTCCGTAGGCGATATTTGGATAGGTTACAGGCAGTACCTTTGGGGTCTCCTTTTTGTCTTCAGATTTTTTTCCATCTTTTTTAGCAGCATTTTTTGACTTTTGTTTTGCCGTAAAAGTTGTCTCTGATCCGTTTGGCAAAATCGCCTTTCCGCTCCAAAATTTAGGATTTTTATTAATTGCAGTTACTATTCTAGTATATTGAGTTTTTGTAGTATCAGCGTCTGTAAAAGTAAGGGATACCCAATCATTAGTGTATGTGATTTTACTTCCTAATTTAGTTTCTCCAAGTTTCACTTCTGCCTTTGGTTTAGCAGGTTTTCCTGAAATGGATACATCATACGTTTTTCCGGCAAGTGTTAGTTCATATGCACCGTTGATATCTGTGGTATTCATATCATTAACAATGTTCTTATGTCCCTGTACCCAATTTTCATAGATAATATTATCCTTGGAAAATAACTCTTGACTAGTAATTAAAAAATTAGCATATGCCCCTTTTTTAAGAGTTCCTAGTACATCACTTTTTCCTAAGATCTGAGCAGGAACTGTGGTCAATGCTTCTAATGCCGTTTCTTTATCTAGTCCATGCTTGATTGCTTTTTCAATTCTTGTATTGAGATCCGAAATCTTTTTTAATTTATGAGTGGTTAGTGAAAATCTCACTCCATTTTTAGCTAAAACAGATGGGTTGGTAGGTGCTTGGTTCCAATGACGCATATCACCAAGACTTACTAGGTTAGCCATATATGGATCCGAAACATCATAAGCTTCAGGAAAATCAAGCGGGATAATATATTGGGCATTAGTAGCTTTTACCTTATCAATTCTAGCATATTCATCTCCACCGCCAACAATGATGTATTGAATATTAAATTCGTCACCTACTTTATCAGCTCTAAAACCATTAATTCTACTTCCTGCTTCAAAAATTTGAGGTAAGCTTTTGTTTTTATTTAAAGCTTCAATAGATAGATCCTTATAATCAGTATTATTAGTTGTATACCACTTAGCATCTAGATATACCTGTCTCAAGAGCGCCATGGATCCCATTAATGATGTTGGATACATTTGTTTGCTTTTATTACTTTTAGAAAAAGAAAGCAATTGAGAAGATGCATCACTTAATAATCGATCACCCTTGGTGCCATCGTTATTAAGAGCCACTAGTAAACCAGTTCCCCTTATAATTCCATCAGGCATATGGGTGTTTAAAGTTCCAAATCCTGCCTTTATAAATTCATCAGCTTTTTTCTTGTCATAAGTAAAATCGTCTAAAGAGTTTGTTTCTGGGCGGATATGATCATTCCAATAATATCCTTCTCTAGATGCATCATATTGAGGATTACTTCTAAAAGAACCTCCTTGTCTTTTAGGTTTTTTAATTCCAAAGCTAGTAAAAGGATCAATGAAGGAAGCATATACGTGTTTCCCTTGCAGATCAATTACAATACTATTTTTGGGAATTGATAATCCAGTACCTACTTGTTGAATTTTACCTTTTTGTATAATTAATGTGCCATTATTAATTTCTGTTCCTGGAGATGTGTGAATGACAGCATTCGTAAAAACTGTATAATTAGAATTAGACGTCTTAACACCGTCATTTTTTGGGAAATATTCTTGAGCATAAAAATTAAATCCCATAAATATCACAGCAAGTGATAAAAATAGTTTTTTCATAAGAGTTAGTGTAAAAAATGAATTGGTTTTAAAGATAACTTTTGCTACAGAAAGACCTTACAAATTAGTAATTTTTTAACAGGGGACAAGAAATTTAGAATTACAGGATTACAGATAGATTATAACTTATCCTTATAATAGTTTACTAGTAAAGCAACTACGTAGCTATACGTCTCCATACCTTTTGGTTGATTGTTAGCCTTAAGATACGTATCATATGTACTTTTAAAAATGGGTTCTAGTGGATTTTGATAACTCATCCAAAAGTCATTCACTTCTTTATAGTTTTTTAGTATTCCAGGTCTTAGTTTTTCGATCAAGCAAAATGCTTTTTGCTCATCTCTAAGGTAGAGGTCATTAAGACAGAATTTAAGAGCAAAAGTGGTTCCACTATAGTTGAAATAGGGATCATCAAAATTCATAGTGGTTAAAGCCGCAATAAAATTAGCTTCATTTTCTTTTGCAAATCCTAATTGGTGTGCTTCTTCATGGCAACTAGTGGTCGGAGCTTTATAATTAAGAATTAATCCATTTACCTGGGCTTCATTGGTAATAGGATTTAAATATCCACTAAACCCCATATATGTTAAGGGGATACTTAGTAAAGATTTTTTAATACTTTTTGGAGAATATCGAAGGTTAGGAATTACTTCATTAATTTGCTCGTAGGCGGGAATTGTTTTTTCGAATATTTCCTCTTTGTCATAAGGCATCACTATTGATAGAGAGTCATCGGGTTCTAAACTTTTATGTATAGAATTAGCACGTTTAATAAGTTTTTCAGAGACCATTAAAAGTTCAGCTTCACTGTATTGATCTTCAATTTCTAATATTTCGTGCATTGGCAATCTATAATAGTTCATTCCCCATAACAAATGAAAAGCGGCATATACTATAGATATGGTAGCACCTACATCTAACAATATTTTTTTCCATTGAACTTTTTTTCGGAATACTTCCCTAAATAAAAAACGAATCAAAAGAATAATTAAAATACTATACCCTATATCACCAAAAGAAAAAGGAATCCAACCAAATACATATCGCAGGGCTTTAGAGGTGTAAACAAAAACTCCATTACTATAAAAACGATCTATAAATTCTGGAAAGAAAGAAAGAATTTTGATAATTATAAACTGAACTGGTAAAAGAAAAGTAAGGTATAGTTTTGTTTTAGATTGCATGTAATGAAATATATCAGATTGTAAATCTACAACATTTAATATATGATTTGAATTAAGATTATCATAATGTACATTTGTCAAAAACACAATACATATATGAATTCAGAAATAAGAAACCTAGAGCCTAAGGAACTTTGGAATAAATTTGCGGATTTGAACGCAGTACCAAGGCCTTCTAAAAAAGAAGAGCGAGTAATTGCTTTTATGAAAGATTTTGGTACGTCTCTTGGGTTACCGGTAGAAGTAGATGAAGTAGGGAACGTTTTGATAAGAAAACCTGCTACTTCTGGTATGGAGAATAGAAAGACTGTAGTGATGCAATCTCATCTAGATATGGTACATCAAAAAAATGCTGATACGGTTTTTGATTTTGATACACAAGGAATAGAAATGTATGTAGATGGTGATTGGGTACGTGCTAAAGGAACTACTTTAGGAGCTGATAATGGATTAGGTGTAGCTACTATTATGGCTATTCTAGAATCTAGTGAATTATCACATCCTGCAATCGAAGCATTGTTTACCATTGATGAAGAAACTGGAATGACCGGAGCAATGGGATTGAAACCAAATTGGTTACAAGGAGATATTCTACTTAACTTAGATACAGAAGAAGATGATGAAATTGGAGTTGGATGTGCAGGTGGTGTAGATGTAACTGCAGAGAGGACTTATAATCAAGAAGATATGCCAGAAGGTAAAACAGCATATCAAATTTCTGTGACTGGTCTTAATGGAGGACATTCTGGAATGGATATTCATAAAGGTTTAGGTAATGCTAATAAAATAATGAATAGATTGTTATTTGATGGTTTTGAGAATTTTGGACTTAGAATTCATGAGATTAAAGGTGGGAGTTTACGAAATGCTATTCCTAGAGAGAGTTTTGCAACAGTTGTTGTTGATATGATACAATCTGAAGCTTTTGAATTTGAAACTTCGGAATTGATCTCTACAGTAAAAAAAGAACTTTCTTTGGTAGATCCAAGCCTATCAATAGAATTGAAGCAGGTTGAACTACCGAATAAAGTAATGGAATTGGGTGTTCAAGAGGGTGTTTTAAAATCTTTATATGCCGCTCACAATGGTGTATACGTTATGAGTTTATCGATCTCTGATTTAGTGGAAACATCTAATAATATAGCAAAAGTAACGATTGGCAACGGAAATATTAAGATTGAATGCTTAACTAGAAGTAGTGTAGATTCTACCAAATTAGATTTAGTTAATAAGTTACGAGCTACTTTTGAATTGATAGGATGCGAAGTAACAACGGATGGCGATTATCCAGGTTGGGCACCAAATATGGATTCTGCAATATTAAAAGTGTTAGATAGTTTGTATCAAAAAATAAATGGAGAAAAAGCTCATATTGCCGCTTGCCACGCCGGTTTAGAATGCGGTATTCTGGGACAGAATTATCCAGATATGGATATGATATCTTTTGGTCCTACGATTTTAGGAGCGCATTCTCCAGATGAGAGAGCTAGTATTTCTTCTGCTCAGAAGTATTGGGGATTTGTCAAAGAAATATTAGAAAATATTCCTAATAAATAGTTTTTTAATTTATACTAAAAGAAAAGGCATCTCAAATAAAACTTGAGATGCCTTTTTTATATTATTAATAGATAGGTTTATTGTTTTCCTAAGATCCCAACTAATTCTAGTTCGAAAACCATTTCTGTATTTGGTGGAATTGGAGCTCTACCTCTTTCTCCATACCCTAAATGAGGAGGGACAAAGATAATCGCTTTATCTCCTACTTTCATTTGTTGAACTCCTTCTTTAAAACCAGGAATCATTTTAGCTTCTGGAGAATAAGGAATTTCTAAAGGAACATATCCTTTTGGATGGTCAGCACGACGCTGATCAAAAAGTCCCATTTCTCTTGCTTTTTCTACAAGGTTTGTGTCAAACATTTTTCCATCAGTAAAGGATCCTTGATAGTTTACTTGTACCATATCACTTTGCTTAGGTTGTTCTCCATTTCCTTGTTCTAAAAATAGAATCTCTAACCCACTTTCTAACTTAGTCGCCTTTTTTCTTAATTCAGCGAATTCTGCAGCAATAGCAGGAAACTTTTTAGCTATCTCAGCTTGTCTTTCCTTTTCAATACGTTCCTTCTCTAATTTCTCTTCTTCTAGCGCTTTTAGTTTATCTTCAAAAGCCGCTTTAGAATCAAATGCTTTAGCATCTTTTCCTTTACGAATGATATTAACTTGTTCCATTCTTATTTCAGATACAGGTTTGTCTCCAGGTCTAGTTTCAGCGACACCAATACTATCCACGATATCTTGACCAGAAACGATTTCTCCAAAAACAGTATGTTTACCGTTTAACCAAGGAGTTTCTTTCAGTGTAATAAAGAATTGACTTCCGTTGGTAGCTGGACCAGAGTTAGCCATAGATAAAATACCTTTAGACTTATGCGTTAATGAGTCTACGATTTCATCCGGAAATTTGTAACCAGGGTCACCTGTTCCTGTTCCTAGAGGATCACCAGTTTGGATCATAAAATCTTTGATAACTCTATGGAAAATAATTCCGTTGTAATACTTCTTTCCTTTATATAAACTATCTACCATAGTGTTCGTTCCTTCTGCTAGAGAAACAAAATTTGCCACTGTCATTGGAGTTTCTTTGTAATGTAATTCAGCTATAGCAGTTCCTTTGTTGGTAATGATTTCTGCATAGATTCCATCTCCAAGTTCTGGGTACTTTTCCTCGCAATTAGTAAATGTAAGGGTGATAAGTGCTAAAAATAAAAGACTTAATTTTTTCATTTTTTTAGTTAAGATTTAATTTTCTTTTGTTGATTGTTTTGTGATTTTATTGAGTTTTACTCTAGATATTAACGGAATATTTGTTCCAATCTTATGATTGTCTCCATAATATCCGTATGCTTGATAGGAAGGAAATAGAAATGTTACTATTTCTCCTTCTTTCATTATTTTTAATCCTTCTCTTAAACCAAAAAATAGATCTTCTTGGTCAATAGCGTAGTTTACAGTGTCTAACTCTTTTTCGCTATATATAGTATCTCCGTTAAGATCTTTGATATCATAATTGAAATTAACAATATCACCAAATTTAGCAGTACCAGAAGTTAAAGTGTCTTTTTTTTCATAAAAATACCAAAACCCACCTTCAGAAGTGATGTAATTATTAGAAGAATCTTGCTGTATTATTTTTTGTATCCTAGCCTCTTCCCGTGCGCTAAGTTCTTTATTTCGATTAATAGATTCATTAATAAATGATCCAGACGAAATACTTACGGGTTTTCTTGCTTCTGGTGCTTTACAAGAGAAAAATAGCATTAGGAAACTTATTGATAGGAGAAAATATCTCATGAATTCAGGGCATTTTTATAAGACGGTAAGATACTAATAAATTTCTCAACAGTTTCGCCTAGAGAAAGATTACTTTTTCCTCCAGCAGCATTATGATGTCCTCCTCCTTCAAAGTGGTTTCTAGAAAATTCATTCACCGAAAATTCACCTTTAGAGCGTAGTGATATTTTTATAATATTTTCGCCTTTGTTTTCTATAAAAATAAGTGCAAAAATAATTCCTTCTACAGATAATCCCATATTAACAAATCCTTCGGTATCACCTTTTTTGAAATTATGATCATCCAATTCTTTTTGAGACAATGTGATGTAAGCAGTATTGTATTCTGGAAGTACTTTTAAGTTTTTAAGTGCTACACCTTGTAATTGTAATCTAGAATAGGTGTTGTTGTCATAAATATTTTCGTGAATAGCAGTGTTGTTAGCTCCACGTTCAATTAGGTCAGCGATCACTTTATGCGTAATATTTGTCGTGGATCGAAATCTAAACGAACCTGTATCTGTCATAATACCAACATATATACAAGTAGCTATATCTGCTGTGATTTTATCCAAATCATCTAGATTTTCAATAAAATGATAAATCATCTGACAAGTTGAACTCATGCCGACATCACTATAGGTATAGGTAGCATAATTATCAGGTTGTTGATGATGATCAATCATAATGAAAGTGGTGTTTGTATGCTCTAACACGCTTTCCATATTTCCAGTTCTGGAAAAATGATTAAAATCTAATGTGAAAATTATATCTGCTTCTCTAATTTTTTTAACTGCTAATTCGGTATCACTATCATATTTAATGATAGAAGATTCACCTGGAATCCATTTTAGAAAACTTGGATAATCATTAGGCGTTATAACTGTAGATGTATGTCCTAAACTTGATAAATAATGATGTAGGGCTAGAGTAGATCCTATAGCATCACCATCCGGATTTTTATGAGGAATAATTACAATGTTTTTTGGAGTGCTTAAAAGCACTTTTATTTCTTTAAACTCACTTGTATTCATAGGTCAGCGAAGATACTATTAATTAATAATATGGTAATACTGGAATGATTACTTTTACCAATATCTAATTGTTTCGAAAAATGAAAACCCCAGTATCTATTTCCTTTTTTATACTATGTATCTTAAATTTTGTCTCTGCTCAAGAAATTTCTCAAAAAGGAAATACTGATTTTACAATAGCTTTTGGAAGTTGTAATAAACAAAATAGTCCTCAACCATTTTGGAAAGAAATTCTAAAGAACGAACCGGATGTTTTTATTTGGGGAGGAGATAATATTTATGGTGATTCTGATGATATGTCTAAAATTGCTGATGATTATAAAATTCAGAATAATAATTTGGGATATCAAAAATTAAAAAGTAAAGTTCTCGTAATGGCCACTTGGGATGATCACGATTATGGCAAAAATGATGTAGGAGCAGAATGGCATAAGAAAAAAGAAAGTCAACAATTATTTCTTGATTTTATGGGCGTTGATAAAGATGATCAAAGAAGACAGCAGGAAGGAATATATGCATCTCATTTTTTTGACACTTCTAAAGGTAGCATTAAGGTGATGATATTAGATACTCGATATTTTAGAGATTCACTTCGTAAAGATATTACAGGAAAAAAACGTTATGTACCTAATGATGACCTGAAGAGAACAATACTGGGTAAAAAACAATGGATATGGTTAGAGAAAGAATTAAAATCTAGTCAAGCAGATTTTAATGTCCTTGTTAGTAGTATTCAGTTTTTATCCGGAGAACACGGATGGGAAAGTTGGGCTAATTTTCCGAATGAAGTATTAAAATTAGAACAATTAATATCAAAAACAGAGGCTAAGAATTGCGTGATCTTAAGTGGTGATCGTCATATTTCAGAATTTTCAAAAAAGAATATATCTACTATTCCTTACCCTTTAATTGATTTTACTTCTAGCGGGTTAACGCATGCATATACTAAATATAGTGGAGAACCTAATCAATATAGAACTGGAAAAGTAATTGCTATTCCAAGTTTTGGTATCTTAAAATTTGATTTTGACAGGAAATTAGTAACCATGCAAATGCGAGGAACTAATAACGTCTTACTACAAGAAATAAAACAAGAGTATTTAAAAAAATAGAATAATTAAATTCGATTTTATAAAAGACAGTACTTTCTTAGGATTTTTATTGTTTTTGATGCTTTTATATATACTTTTGCACAAAATTTTGCATTTGACATTAATAGTCAAAAAGATAATTAAAAATCAATTTCCTTAACTAGGAGATAGGATAAAAACCAAACTTTAAAAATGGCAACAAATAGAACTTTTACAATGCTTAAGCCGGATGCGGTAAGAAAAGGATACATCGGTGCAATCCTTGAACAGATAACTGCTTCAGGTTTTAGAATTGTAGCAATGAAATTAACACAGTTAACTACTGATGATGCTAAAGCTTTTTATGCGGTGCATAGTGAGCGTCCTTTTTATGGAGAATTAGTAGAGTATATGACTAGTGGTCCAATAGTAGCAGCAATTCTTGAAAAAGAGAATGCTGTTGAAGATTTTAGAACTTTAATTGGAGCTACTAATCCAGAAGAAGCTGCTGAAGGAACTATCCGTAAGAAATTTGCTACTTCTATTAGCGAAAATGCTGTGCACGGAAGTGATAGTGATGATAATGCTGCTATTGAAGGAGCTTTCCATTTTTCAGGAAGAGAGCAATTCTAAGAAAATTACATTATATAATGTTTAAAAAAGAGGTGTTGAATTCAACACCTCTTTTTTTGTGAAATAAACTTATTTATATTCTTTTTTCAGGAATAAGAGGTTACCAAAAAATCCTAAAACTAATATTAGGAGTAATGCCCAATGCTATAATATCAGAGTTTATAAATCGGTTGTCTAAAGAATTAGTTGTTCTAAATTCTCGATTTAGAAGGTTTTCTCTATCATATAGATTTAATACAGAAAGTCCTAATCGATATTTAGTATTAGGATTAGCACCAATTTTAAAATCATATATTGCAGAAAAATCAAGACGATGGTATATTGGCAAGTTATTTCCATTGATTTCTCCAAAATCCAGTACTACTAAGTTTCCATTTTCGTCTACACCATCTACGTTAGTAAACGCTTTACCGGTATGCCATAACCAGCCTAATGAAAATTGAAAGTTATTAATTTTATAAAAATGAGACCATTTAACAGTATGTTCTATGTTCCAATTACCAGGAAAAGATTGATTGTTATTGATGTTTTCAAATTTGTTTTTAGTGTTAATATATGAATAACTTACCCAGGTTTTATAATTGTTAAATCGTTTCTTTAGAAAAAGATCAATTCCATAAACTCTACTTTCACCGGTGTGATAGGTATTATCAATTGGGTTTATAAATCCTGCGGTTAGCGAAGTAATATCATCTATCTGCTTGTAATAAGTATCTATGTCAAAATACCATTTGTGTTTTTTAAAGCTGCTACCTAAAGTAAATTGGTAGCTGGTTATTACAGGAAATTGCTCTTTGTTGGATAAGGTCCAAACCTGATTCTCTAGAGATAGATCACTTACCACGGATTCTCTTATTTGGCTAACAGCTTGACTTCTGTATTCTCCTGTGGCATTAATTTCCCAAGATTTAGAGAGGTTTTTTTGTATAAAGATTCTAGGCTCTATAAATGATTGATTTAATTCTGCATAATTATTAAATCTTACCCCCATAGAAAGGTATAAGTTTTTTGGTATTTCATATTTATACTCACCGTATATAGAGTGTGTATTAAGAAGGCGATTGTCTTGATCCAGAATCAATTCATATGTTGGTGTTGTTGTAACAAATGCATATTTAATAGTGTTATTAGAGAATTGATACCCGCCTAAAATTGTATGATATTGAGATAGAGAATATTTAACATCAAGAGCAGCTCCTAAGTCTTTGACACTATTCTTCTTACTTTCTGTTTCTATAATGTTTCCAGATTCACCTGTAATAAATTGATAATTTAATAGATACCTCGTATAATATCCACTGGTTTTAAGGTTAAAGCCATTATTCGATTGATGTTTCCAGCTAAGGTTATATCCTTCATTCTCCGTAATTAAATTATCATTAAAAGACATTAGGTCATCACTTCGTTTAAAATCAAGATCATTTTTACTATAAAGTGCATTGGCCTCTATTTTATCAACATCAGAAATTTTAGCGATTAAGTTTGCATTATAGTCTTCATAGAAAAAATCATTTTTTGCATCATTAAGTTCAATAGTTTCTGCAATTGTAGTATTCTGAAAAACTCGATCAGCAAACTGTTTATATGTAAAGGTTTCCAGTATATCAGTGTATGATCTTCTACCAGATATTTGTAATGAAACCTTGTCTTTGATAATTGGAGTATGAATAACAGCGTCTGCATTAATCATATTAAAACCAGCTCCTCCAGAAAACCGGTCAGCAATTTTATCTTCAGTTTTGATATCGATTATTCCAGAAATTCGATCTCCATACTGAGCGCTTACACCACTTTTAGAAAAATCTACTTCTTTTACAACATAAGGGTTAAACGCTGATATCATGCCAAAAAGATGTCCCTGATGATATGTTTTAATACCATTCCAGAGCACTAAGTTTTGATTAGGAGCACTACCTCGAACATACAATCCTGATGCTGTTTCGAAGGGACTATTGACACCAGGAGTTAATTGAATACTTTGCAAAATATCAGGTTCTGTAAGACCAGGAAGTATTTCGATATTTTTTAGATTTATATTAACTATGCGCTTATTTTGAGTGATTCCCTTGGTAAGATATTCTTGTATAACAACTTCATCAAGGGTTTCAATAGAATTAATTAAGTATATATTGGCGCATTTGGTATTGGTAAATTCAGATGAGTTTAAAACTTTTTGTCTAAATCCTGGCGCACTTATTAGGATAGGAGTGTTAAAGGGAACTTCTTGGTTTTCAAAAAAACCTTGATCATTAGTAGTAGTATTTGTTCTAGACCCTTTAAAGAATACTCCTATGCTCTCTATAGGTTCATTACTTTCGTTATAAATAAAACCGCAAATTGAAATAGTATCTGTTTTAGAATATTTTCTAATGGTGATGAAATTTTTTCCAGTAATTTCAAATTTTAGTTGTGTTTGTTTTTGTAATAAATCAATTACTTCTTCTAAAGTAGTTTTTACATTTGTTTGTAGAGAAATTGGTTTATTTATAATCGTAGCATCTATGTAAGAAAATTTGATTTTAAATTGTTTTTCGATAGAAGGAATTATTTGAGATAGCGCTTCATTTTTGGCACTGATAAGAGTTGTTTCTTCTTGCGAAAAAACAGACATTCCCCAGAAAAGTATGCAAACACATAAAAATCTTGTCATTCCCTTATTTTTCTAATACCACTGTTTTTTGGTCTTGCAATAATTTGTATTGTAAACCTAAGGTACTAAAAACTGTTTTAAGAGCAACTTCTATATCGTTATTAGGAAAAGTTCCCGTATAGATTGTTTTGGTATCAATTCCATTTGTATCAATAGAGATGTTATACTGATCTTCTAATTCTATAAATACATATTTTAAAGGTACACTTTTAAAAGAACTGGTATTACTAATCCAAGAAGGTTCTAAAGCTTCGAACACCCAATTCTCAGAAGCGATTTTAGAAATTTTTCTATAACCTTTTCCTGCCGTAAGTATGGTGTTTTCTTTTCCTCGAGTAACATTAACTTTACCTTCATAGCATACTGCTTCGAAATATGAAGGCAGAGATTGTACGTTAAATTCTGTGCCAAGTACGGTAACATCCCCATTCGTGGTTGTAACCGTAAATTTACTTCCTTTTTTTACTTTAAAATACGCTTCTCCTTCTAAGGATATTACTCTATTGTTTTCCCAATCATTTTTGTTAAAACTAGCTTCTGATTTTGCATTCAATATCATTTCTGAACCATCTGGTAATGTAACCGCTAATTGTTCTCCATATGAGGTGGTAAAAGAGTTATTTGATTTAAAAAAGAAAAAACCAAATAGTATAGCAATCGAGGCCGCAACGGCTATAGCTGGCCATAGTTTAATAACAGGTTTCTTATGCTGATTTAAAGAAGTTTGCTTGTTAGATTTGATATTATTTAATGCAGTATCTACATCATACGGTACTAATTCCAGAGTGTCCGCACCAGCCATAATCTTAGCGTAATGATTATATTCTGGATGGGATTGGAACTCACGGAGTTCCTCTGGAGAAAGCTCTCCATTAATCCATCTGGATAGGAATATATCATCTTTTTTATCGTCTAACATAACTCTTCTGTATATAATAGAAACGTTTTATTATCTAATAACCCTACCCCTATATTTATTTTTTTTATTTTCATAATGATCTAATCGTTTACAATTAGAAAATAATTACAATTAAATATTTCCAATTTTTTTTCTTAATGTTACCAATGCCTTATGCATTAATTTTTCAATTGCCTTTACCGATACGTTAGATAACTCAGCAATTTCTTTATATGTTTTTTTGTCGATTCGACTAAGCAAGAAAACTTCCCGTTGTCTATCCGGTAAATCGGCTATGGCACTTTTTAATTTCTCCATATATTCTTTTTCAAGCATAACAAATTCTGGAGACTCATTAGTCACATCACTTTTTCTTTGTGTAATATAATTTTGATGTTTAAACTTTACCTGTTGATGTCTGGCATTACTAATTCCCAAATTAGTAGCGATCGTATAGACATAACTTTTTGCTTTGTCTAAAGAAACCTTTGCACAATTATTCCATAGTTTAATAAAAGAATCTTGTACGATATCTTCAGCTTGATCAAGATCTCCAAACTTATAGTATAGATAATTCCTCAAAAGTTTAGCATGACTTTTGAAAAATTCATTAAAGACTTGCTCGTCACAAGTAGTGTTTTTACTATCAGACATTTGGGGGATTTATTTAGTGCCAAAACTAGATTTTTTTCTGATACCAAAAAAAATAAATCATAAAAAAAATAAAAGCTGGGGTGGGGTAGGATGATTGATTAGCGTTTTACTAGTGTTATAACACACAAAATATCTCAATTGAGTTTTACTTAATCTTTAATTAAAAAATTAAAATGAAAAATCTTAAAATTCTTGGCCTACTTATGTTCGGGCTCATGCTAATATTTACTTCTTGTGAAGAAAATGATGATGGTGATTCAAGCACCGACTGTCCTGAATTATCTTTTGAAAGAGATGGTGGGAAATTAATTGCAAATTTTGAAGAAATAAACAGTTTAGATGTTTACGAATGGTTTGTAAACGATGAATTGGTAGAAACTGAAAGCTTAGAAAATCAACGTGATAATATATTAGATATTTCAGAATATAATACTGGAACTTATACTGTTTGTATAAAGGCAGAGACTCCGGATTGTCCTAATGGTGTAGAATTTTGTAAAGAGATAGTTGTGGGAGAAGACATGGAAGGTTGTCCAGAACTAAAATTCACCAGAGATGGAGATTATCTATTTGCTGATTTTGAAGGTATCGATACATTAGAGTTTTATGCTTGGCAAGTTACCGGTGAGATACTTGGTAATGAAACCATTATAGAAAATGAAGGAACCAATAATCAAGGAGATAATAAATTTTCTCTTGCTAATTTAGAAGAAGGTACATATAGTATTTGTTTAATTTCAGAAAGTCCTACTTGTACTAGCACAGAATATTGCGAAGAAATAACTATAGATGGTGATGGACAGGATTCTTGCCCAGATCTTTCGGTTAGTTCAGAAGGAGGTATCGTTGTTGCCACTATTAGTGGTACTGATGATATCGATTTGTTTAAATGGTATGTAAACAACCAACTTATTGGAGCAGATGAGTTACAAATTCAAGGTGGAATTGTAACATTAGATCTTAGTGATTATAACCCAGGTTCTTATGAAGTTTGTGTAAAATTTAGTTCTAACGATTGTTCTCAAGGAATCGAAGCTTGCGTATCTGCCCAGGTAACAGATGATAATAATGGTGGTGATGACTGTCCAAATTTATCATTTATTGAAGAGGGAACATTAATGTTTGCTAATTTTTCTGGAATAGACCAATTAGATGTTTATGAATGGTTCGTTGATGGTGTATTGGTAGAAACAGAAAATTTACAGAGTCAGGATAGAGATAATAAACTTGATTTATCATCTTATAATCCAGGAACTTATACTGTTTGTGTTAAAGCAGAAACTAACGAATGTCCTAATGGTACAGAATTTTGTAGAGATATAGTAATTCCAGAACCACAGCCAGTAGATTGTTCAGTATTTAAATTGGAATATATAGCAACAAATGGTGCTGAATTTGTAAATGCTAATGGAGTTATTCTATTTGGATTAGAAGATAATTCTGTAGTATGGGAAATTGATGGAACTCAAATTAACCCTACAACGACAACAGGACATTTTATCATATTAAAAAACCACTTAAGTCAAGCAGGAAAGTATGAGATTTGCTATAAGGCAGAGTCAACTGAATGTGGAGCGCTACAAGAGTGTATAGAGGTTGATTTTCAAGGATTGTAATAAGAAGAATAAAGGTTCTTAATAGACTATAGTTCTTAATTTTAAAGGATGAGGTTGTATATCAATACGACCTCATTTTTTATTTTAAAAATGATTTTAACATTTTTTTTGAAGGAAGGGGTAGGGTATTCTTTTTTAGCTGCGTTTCATAATTGTAGGGCTGATAAAAAAGGCTTTAAACAATTAATTATTGACAACCCCTAAAAATTATAACGATGAAAAAACTTAGTATTTGGTATGTAATGATTTTTGCATTACTGTTAGGAATTATTTCTTGTGAAGAAATTGAAGAATTAGAAAATTGCCCAGATGTAACTATTAACGTAGATAATGTTTCTGGAAGTGCAGTGTATCGATTCGCTGCTCAATTTGATGGTATCGAAGATGTAAGACTTACCTGGTCTATTGATAGTGAAGAAATAGATACTGGTAACTTAAGTGATATAGCAAATCAGATTTTTGAATATCAGTTTGAAGAAGGAACATATACTGTTTGTGTAAAAGTAGCAAGCGATACTTGTCCTATAGAAGTGTGTAAAGAAATTGAAGTAGATGTTGATGAAACTGATCCTTGTCCAGATTTGTTTTTTGAAGCAAGACAATATGAAAGACCAAATAAGTATAAGTTTATTGCAGATTTCCCAGGAATTGAAGATGTTCGTTATGAGTGGTTTATTAATGGAGAAGTGGTAGATAGCGATAATCAGAATGATAACAACTATTTATTTTGGGAATTTAATGAGCCTGGTAGTTATGAAGTATGTATTAAAACAGAAACTCCAGATTGTCCTAACGGTACTTCTTATTGCAAGACTATCGAAATAGAAGAGACAGACATAGATGAAGAATGTCCTGAGTTATTTTTTATTGCAGAACAAGATGGAGATAATCCAGCATATTATTTTCAGGTAGAGTTTGAAGGAGCTGATCAAGTAGAATGGTTAGGATGGTATATTGATGGAGAGTTTGTAGAAGATTCAAATAGTGGTGATAACAATAGATTTTATTATCAATTTGCTCCAGGAAGATATGAAGTATGTTTAAAAACAGAAACTCCAGAATGTCCAGAAGGAACTTCTTATTGCAAAATTATTGAAATTGAAGGTGATGTCAGTGTTTGTCCAGAATTATTCTTTGAGGCAGAACAAGATGGAGATAATCCAGCGTATTACTTTTACCCAAACGCTTTTGATGGTATCGATGATGTAACACTAGAATGGTCTGTCAATGGAGATTATGTAGGAACAAGTTCTGGTCATGACGATCCTTTTTATTATCAATTTGGGACAGGTAGTTTTGAGGTGTGTCTTTCTGTAGAAACTCCAGAATGTCCAGAAGGAGTAACATTTTGTAAAGTAATTGAAATCGAAGGATCCGAAAATGATTGTCCTGATTTATTTTTTACCATTGAACAAGAAGGAAATACTCCAGGATATAATTTTTGGGCAGAATTCGAAGGAATGAGCAATGTTAGCTACGAATGGTTGATCAATGGTGATGTCGTAGATACCGAAACAATGAACAGTAATGATAGAGATAATTATTTATACTATCAATTTGGAACGGGAACATATGAGATCTGTATTATAACAGAAACACCGGATTGTCCAAATGGTGTAACATTTTGTAAAACATTAGTCATAGAATAGTACAGTTAGTTAGGTTAGATTAATTAGGTTGATTCCCTGGAAGCATTGTCATTCTTTCAGGGAATTTTGTTTATACGCATAAGATATGTTAGATTGTAACCTAAAATAAAACGAATAATTTATTTTAATTAAGGGTAGGGTAGACTGATTTTCAGACGTTTTACTTATATAAATGCAAATTATTTTGAAGAATTTCAATACTTATATACGATTATATACATTACTAATACTGATTTCATTCTTTAGTAGTTGTGTAAGTGATGATTCGTTTTTTCCAGAAGAAAACACAGGTAATGTAGTATCAAGTGCCGCTTTGGTGACGGTTCTTAATAATTTTGATGGTGCTGCTAATTTCCCTGCAGAAAATGAACAGTGCTTTAGGTTTGTATATCCTATTACGCTTGGTTATAATACAGATTCTACTATTAGAGTAGAGAGTTATGATGGGTTGGTAGATGTAATTTCCAGTCAAGGTACTAATTTTAATGTTACAGGATTAGAATTTCCGGTTAATATTATTTTTAAGAATACGGATATCACCATACCTATTATTAATGAAATAGCTTTATTAAATGTTTTAAGTGAATGTGAGTTCGACACAATCAGAGATGATTTTGATCAGTTTTTTGATGGATGCTTTACGTTTGATTTTCCAGTCACTCTGTTTAATATAACTGGAGAGGAAATTGAGATTACAACGGATGATGCGTTTCAGACTTTTTATCAAGAACAAGGAATAGCTTATCAGCCTAATTTTAAATTTCCATTAAATGTATTAGTGTCACCAAATTTTGAAAGTACTGAAATAGAGACGTATTTTGGGTTTTATAGACTAATAGAATCTTGTGTGAGTAGATGTCCAAGCCTTAGTTTTACTTCGGAATCAATGGGCCAATTTAATTTTGGGTATCAATTTACTGCTGATTTCCCTGATATAGATGTAATAGGAACTTATGATTGGTTTGTAGATGGTCAATTTATTGAGAGTGATGGTCCAAATAATCAAGGAGATAATTTATTGGTACGTAATTTTGGATCACCAGGGATATATGAAGTTTGTATTAAAGCAGAAACACCTAACTGCCCAGAAGGGATAGAATTTTGTAAGCAGATCGAAGTTGTTGAATTTTGTCCAGAACTGTTTTTTGATTTTGAACAAGAACAAGGAACGTTAACGTATATTTTTACCTCTAGTTTTTCTGGCATAGAAGAGTTGGATTATCAATGGTACATAGATAATGAACTCATAGAAGAAGATGGAGGTGCTAATGGGGATAATATATTATCATCTAATTTATCACCTGGAGTGCACGAGGTATGTATAAGTACAGAAACCCCTTCTTGTCCTAATGGAGCAGAGTTTTGTAAGGAAATAACGGTAGAACCAATTTGTCCTAATTTGTTTTTTAATTTTGAACAAGAAGGAAATACAACAAGTTATAATTTTACTGCAGATTTCGAAAATATTGAAGTAATAGCGTATCAATGGGAAATAGATGGAGAGGTTATAGAGCAGGATGGTGGACAAGGTGGCGATAATGTATTCTTTTTTCAATTTGATCCTGGTTCATATGAAATTTGCATTAGAGCAATAACAGATACTTGTCCGGATGGAACAGAGTTCTGCGAGCAACTAGTTATTGAGTAAATCACATTTTTTAAAATTTTAAAAGTGCGTAAGTAATAATATTTTATATTCAATTTTTCTAATTTAATAGTAATTCTTTAATGAATTTTTGAATTAGATAATTCTTACTCCAGAAACACTAAATTCTTAGAAAACATCCAGTGTTTCAGTAACTTTGTAAGAAAGTAAAGGAATATGAGATACCACACTAGGAAGATTGTAAAACCAGGAGATTTAAATCCTAATGAAACATTATTTGGAGGAAGATTGTTGGAATGGATTGATGAAGAAGCAGCACTATATGCGGTTATTCAGTTAGAAAGTAAGAAAGTTGTTACCAAGTTTATGTCCGAAATTAATTTTGTAAGCTCTGCAGTACAAGGTGATATTGTAGAGATAGGAATGGATGTGGTAAAATTTGGAAGATCATCATTAGTATTAACCTGCGAGGTACGGAATAAATTAACTCGTAAGACAATTATTAAAGTTGATAAAATTACTATGGTTAATCTTAACGAGAGTGGTAAACCTACACCACATGGTAAGACTAAAATAGAATTTGTAAGAGATAGGCTAGCTCAAAACTAATACTTTTTAGTATTTGGATGTAATTTGACTAAACAGATGTTACCTTTCTTAGGTAACTTCTGTTTTTTTTTAGTTGTTTAATTAGCCGCCATTATAAGCTTCACATTCGGAAGACATATCATAAAACCAAGTTTCTGGTTTATCGCAGTTTTCATAATTAATACCTCCACTAATCACTTTTTTTTGATCTTTTTTTAGGAATGTGATTCCTTCTGCACTTAGCATGTCTTTTAACATAATGAAATGATTTATACTAAGTGTTAGTAACATTAAAGAATGATATGTTACTAGGTAAAAGAGGGAAGAAATAGTAATTTAACAAAAGGTTAGTAATAGGGAGTATTTATTATCTAAGAACGATCTTTTTAATGAGTGAGCGCCCTAAAGCTTCATTTAGATTCGTGATAATTTTTTCTTTACCATAGCTTAATTCTTCTCTAAGAACAGAGGAGGTAAGTTCTATATATAAGGTTTCACGATCAAGTTTAATATTTCTCGTATATTTATTTATGGCTGGTCCCATGATTTGTTCCCAAACATCACGTACTTCTACTTTATCCAAACCTTTCTGGAGTTTGTTTTCATTTACGAATTCTTTGAGCACATCACCAATACTTAGGTTGTCATTTTGCCTTTTAGCCATTTATAATTCAATCTTTTTATAAGGTTTGTAAAAGTATAGATTTCCAACTTCATTCTTGATAATTAATTGGTTTTCTTTTGCAGATACAAGCGTTTCTTTCCATTCTGATAATGGAGTTGTATAATATATTCTTAGACTATCATTTTCTATAGCCAATGTAAAAAATTCTTTGTCTTTTGTAGTTATAAAATTACCACTTAATTGAGGTTGTACCTTTTTACGAATCCCTTTTTTATCTTTCACTTCGAAATAATCAATACTTTGATTAAAATTATATTGTTTTTCGATGCCGTCAGACGTAATTACCTTTTCTATTTCCCAATAACCTGAAATATGTTTTATAAACGTTTCAGGATTAGGTTTAGAACAGGAAGTTATTATAAGAATAAGTATAAATAGACCATTTTTTAACATAAAGATCGTTTTTTAATTAATTAGGAATCTAGTTTAATAATCTTATAGGATTGTGATATCTTTTTCACAACACTTTCTGTTCGATCAGCGTGCGTATCACTAATAAAAAGTTGTCCAAAGTTTTGATCATCTACTAGTTGTATAATATGTTCTACACGTTTTTCATCTAACTTATCAAAAATATCATCTAATAGTAATAAAGGGTTTACTTTACTTTGTTTTTTTATAAAATCAAATTGTGCCAGTTTTAAAGCAATTAAAAATGACTTTTGCTGTCCCTGACTTCCAAATTTTTTTATAGGATATCCTTCAATTTCAAAAGATAAGTCATCTTTATGCACACCAACACTAGTATATTGTAACATCCTATCTTTAGAGAGGTTTTGTTCCAATAATGTTAATAGACTATTCTCAGACAATTTACTTTGATATCGCAATGACACAGATTCTTTACCTGAGCTAATAGCCTCATAACGTTCTATGAATATTGGGATGAATGTTTCAAGAAAAGCAGTTCTTTTTTGAAATATGGTATTACCAAGTTCATTTAATTGTTGATTGTATATTTCTAAAGTAGTAGGATCAAAGGTATTATTAGCGGCAAAATACTTCAAAAGCGAGTTACGTTGGGAAACTACTTTGGAATATTTTAATAATGTGGATAGATATGTTGTATCGCTTTGAGAAATTACACCATCTATGAACTTACGACGAGTATCGCTTCCATCAGTAATAAGATCTCTATCCGCAGGAGAAATAATGACTAGAGGAAGAAAACCAATGTGCTCACTAAAAGTATCATATGCCTTACCGTTTCTTTTAATTACTTTCTTTTGTCCTCGTTTAGCACTTACAATTACTTTTTCTTCTCTATCAGATTTTTCATAGCGTCCTTCTACCACGAAAAAATCAGTGCCATGTTTAATATTTTGACCAGTAATAGGATTAAAATAACTTTTTCCGAAAGATAAATGATAGATAGCATCCAGAATATTAGTTTTTCCCACTCCATTGTGTCCAACAAGGCAATTAATCTTAACATCAAAATCGAAATTCTCCGATTCAAAATTTTTGTAATTGATTAAAGAAAGTGATTTTAGAATCATAAATTACTGATCGTCAGCAAGTAGCGACTTTTTAGAAATTCTCAAATAAGAAGTGCAAAATATTGAAAAATAACAAATATTTTCGCTTTTAATTATGAATAAAAATTTTATTTTTGCCGTTCATTAAATATAATTTATGGCAACTTATAAGAAACGAGGATACAAACCAAAAAATAAAGCAGAAGAGGTAGAGCAATTAGAAGACAATTCTACAACTGCTGAAGTATTTAATACTTTGGATGAAGGTGCTTCCCGAACTGAAGAATGGGTTGCTGCTAATCAAAAATATATATTTATCATTGTTGGTGCTATTGCTGCCGTAGTGTTAGGATATCTTGGGTATCAAAAATATATTCAAGAGCCTAAAGAATTAGAGGCTTCTAATGAAATGTTCAAAGCACAACAATATTTTGATAATGCAGTAAATGGAAACACTACTGTTAGTGATTCTTTATATACGTTAGCTCTTAATGGAGGAGAAGGGAAATATGGATTCTTAGAGATCATCGAAAATTATGGTGGTACTAAGGCAGCCAATCTAGCGAATTACTATGCAGGATTCTCTTACCTGAATATGAAAAAGTATCAGGAAGCTATTGATCATCTAGATAAGTTTAAGAGTGATGACGAAATGTTAGGTCCACTAGCATTAGGAGGAATAGGTGATGCTTTTGCTCAATTAGATCAGATGGGAGAAGCGTTATCGTATTATGAAAGAGCAGCAAAAGCTAAGAATAATGAGTTTACTACTCCTAAGTTTTTATTAAAAGCTGCTGTAACTGCAATATCTTTAGGGAAACCAGAATTAGCAGTTACTTATTTAGAAAGAATTAAAGAAGAGTTTTCTAAAAGTGTAGAGGCTAATCAGGCGGATGTACATTTAGGAAGAGCTCAAGGAATGCTTAAGTAGTTCATAGTCTTTGGTTCATAGGTTTTGCAGTAGTATTAGATTACGGTAAAAACTATCAACTTTTCAATAATAAACCATTAACTAAAAATGGCTACAGAAAATAAAAATTTATCTCAGTACGATAAAACAACAATCCCAAACTCGAAAAATTTTCGGTTTGGGATTGTTGTTTCTGAATGGAATGAAACCATTACCGAAGGTCTTTTTCAAGGTGCGTTTGACGCATTGATAGATTGTGGAGCTATCAAGGATAATATTGTACGATGGAATGTTCCTGGTAGTTTTGAGCTTATCTATGGGTGTAAGAAAATGCAGGAATCATATGATATGTTAGATGCCGTAATTGCAATTGGGAGTGTAATTCAGGGAGAAACTAAGCACTTTGATTTTGTATGTGATGGTGTTACTCAAGGGATTAAAGACTTAAATATCCAAAATGATATTCCTGTTATATTTTGTGTACTTACAGATAATAATATGCAACAATCTATTGATAGGTCTGGAGGTAAACACGGAAATAAAGGAACAGAAGCGGCTATTGCTGCTATAAAAATGGCTCAATTGCGTAAAGATGCAAAGTTTTAATTGATCTTAAGTGTACCTGCTTATATCATTATATCCTTTTCTTAATTTAAAAACGGCATCATACTTGCTGTTCATATTTTCAATGTTATTGTAATGCTAAAAGCTTTAGATTACTATGCATTTTAAGTATATTTGAATAATATAAAAAGAAAGGAGCATCACGTGAAATTAAGTATCCCTAAAAGAAAAACGAATCGCAGATATAATTATACTCCCCGATATTATAAGGGAAAGAGTGATGGTAATATCTATGATTTCGAAAATAGAATTACTAAATATCGTGATACCAGAAATGCAATTGACTTTGGATCTCAATGGAGTGAAGATCGAAAAGCTAGTAGAAACAGAGGCAATAGAGAGATAAATAAAAGAGTCATTTATATCGCATTTGTGTTAATCTTCATTTTTTTATATTTAATTGATTTCGATTTATCCATATTTACTGCCCGACAATAAATGTCAGATATCATACAACTATTACCGGATCACGTAGCCAATCAAATAGCTGCCGGAGAGGTAGTGCAGAGGCCCGCTTCTGTAGTAAAAGAACTATTAGAAAATGCCATTGATGCTAAGGCTGCGCATATCAAATTAATTATTAAAGAGGCTGGTAAAACACTTATTCAGGTAATTGATGATGGAGTTGGCATGAGTGTGACAGATGCACGACTTAGTTTTGAGCGTCATGCTACTTCAAAAATTAAATCAGCAGAAGACCTTTTTCAATTAAATACAAAAGGATTTAGAGGAGAAGCACTTGCTTCAATTGCAGCTATAGCTCATGTTGAGTTAAAGACTAAACAGGAAAATGATGAGGTTGGAACTGAAATAAAGATAGAAGGGAGTGAAGTAACCTCGCAGGAGGTTTGTGTTACTTCTAAAGGAACTTCTATATGTGTTAAGAACTTGTTTTATAATATTCCGGCAAGACGCAATTTTTTAAAATCAAATACAGTAGAACTTCGGCACATAATTGATGAATTTCATCGAGTAGCTATGGTACATCCAGATATTAAGTTTGATATGTATCATAATGGTAGTGAGGTTTTTAGTTTGCCAGCAGCAAATCATCGCCAGAGAATAGTACACATTTTTGGAGGAAAAACGAATGAGAAATTGGTTCCAATCGATGAAGAAACCGATTTAGTAAGCATTACCGGGTTTGTTTGTAAACCTGAATATGCCAAAAGAACTAGAGGCGAACAATTCTTTTTCGTCAATAATAGGTTTATAAAAAGTGCATACCTTAATCATGGAGTAAATTCAGCTTTCGAAGGATTGTTAAAAGAAAAAACACATCCTAGTTATTTTATTTATCTCACAGTGGATCCAACATCTATAGATATTAATATTCATCCAACAAAAACTGAAATTAAGTTTGATGATGAGCATGCGTTATATGCAATGCTACGTTCTACAATTAAACACAGTTTAGGGCAATTTAATGTAGCTCCTGTTTTGGATTTTAATAGAGATTCTTCTATGGATACTCCATATGAGTATAAAAGCAAAATGGCCCAAACACCGACTATAGAAGTAGACAGAAGTTTTAACCCGTTTAAGGAAGATAAAAAAGAGGATTCATCTTTTTCATCTACAAAGAATTATAATAATTTTAAAAAGGAATCAGCTGGTAGTTGGGAAAATTTATATGCTGGTTTGGATACGACAGAAATACCATCTAAACAGACAGAGAGTGAGTTTTCCTCTATTCAATTTGAGAGCTCCGAAGTAACAGGTTCGTTATTTGATGAAGCTCAGGAGACAGAATTAGAGCACAATACTACATACCAGTTAAGAAGGAAGTATATTATTACTACTATTAAAAGTGGAATGGTAATAATTCACCAAAATAGAGCGCATCAGCGGGTACTTTATGAAGAGGTACTGCGTAACATTACTATGGCGAGTGCCGTTAGTCAGCAATTGCTATTTCCATTAAAATTGTCTTTTTCTAAGCAAGAAATACAATTATTAAAAGAGGTTCAAGAACAGTTAGAAAACACAGGGTTTGTTTTTGGAGAAATTACAGATGGAGAGGTTTCAATATCTGGTATCCCTACAGTTACTACAGAAAGTGAAGTTTCGGTGCTGTTAGAAAAATTAATCAGTGATATAGAGCAAGAAGTTCCAGATAGTGGATTCTCATTAACCGATCTTCTAGCAAGATCTATTTCGGGAAGTATTGCAGTAAGAACTGGTGTTAATTTAGGAAAAGAGCAATTACAACATATAGTAAACAGTCTTTTTGCTTGTACAGAACCAACAATAACACCAGATAATAAGCCAACATTCATCACGTTAACAGTAGATGATATAGATAAAAAATTTTAAGAGTACATGGGGAGAATTACAGATACAGTAAAAACTTTATTAATAATTAATGTTATCTTTTTTATAGGTGCATTAACTCTCGGAGATGCAGCTTTTAGGTTATTTGCATTGTGGTTTCCGAAAAATGATAACTTCCAGATATGGCAGATTATTACGCATATGTTTATGCATAGCCAGTCGACATTTACACATATTCTTTTTAATATGTTTATGTTATATATGTTTGGAAGTCACTTAGAAAATTCGGTCGGACAGAAAAAGTTTTTGTTTTTATATTTTTCATCCGGACTAGGTGCAGCAGGTTTACAAATTTTGTTTACATATATTCAGTTTTTACCTGGTTATCAAGCGTATCAGGAAGCAGGATTTACAGTTTTAGAGATAAAAGAATTTTTGAATAACACATTGGCAACAGGGAAGTATACGGTATATCCAAATATTCCTCAAGAAGTAACTGAACAAATGATTGGTTCATACTTAACTCCTATGGTTGGTGCTTCTGGAGCTATTTCAGGAGTTATAGTTGCTTTTGCTGTATTATACCCTAATTTGCCATTATATCTTATGTTTATTCCAGTGCCGATAAAGGCTAAGTATATGGTTGCAGGATACTTTGCTTTAGACTTATTTGGAGGAATAACCGGTCAAAGTATTTATGGGGCAACGAATGTTGCTCATTGGGCGCATATTGGTGGAGCAGTTATAGGGTTTATTACAATGTGGTACTGGAAAAAGAATTCGTTTAATCAAAATCGTTGGAATTGATGTCACAGATAGACGATTTAAAATTGAAGTTTAGGAGTTTTTCGATTATTGAAAAATTGATAACGATTAATGTTGTTGTATTTGTATCGTTTTATCTTATAAATACATTTGCTTACTTATTTAATTCTTCAAGTGGATTTATAACGGATTGGTTTACCTTTCCTAAAGAACTAGGAGAATTTTTAACGAAACCTTGGTCGATTGTTACGTATGCTTTTTTACATAGTGGATTTTGGCATATAGCATCGAATATGATCATCTTATACTTTTCTGGAAAATATTTCGTTTCCTATCTTACGGGAAAACGTGTGTTGACTGTTTATTTTTTAGGTGCAATTATGGGAGCTATATTTTATATGATTTCATATAATTTATTTCCTGTATTTTCTGAAGTAGGTAGTTCTGTGTTACTTGGAGCTTCTGCATCAGTAATGGCTATTCTAATAGCTACAGCGGCTTATATACCGCATATGTCCGTTAGGTTAATGTTTATTGGTAGTGTTAAGTTTTGGTGGATTGCAGCGTTTTTTGTGCTATTAGATATTATTCAAATACCTTCTGGGAATGCAGGTGGACATATAGCGCATTTGGGTGGAGCTTTATTTGGTTATTTGTACGCTGTGCAACTTAAAAAAGGAAATGATATAGGAAGTGGTTTTGAGAAGTTTATGGATGCTATGGTAAGTATGTTTAAACCTAAAAAGAAGAGTCCTTTAAAAACTGTTCATAAAGCTAAGAAATCTAAAAATACTGTTTCTAAAAAGCCTGGTGCACCCAAAATTAAGAACCCCAATCAAGCCGAAATAGACGCGATATTGGATAAAATAAGTAAAAGTGGTTACGATAGCCTAACCAAACAGGAAAAAGACTTTTTGTTTAAGGCGGGCAAAGATTAGGTATGAGAAAGCTGATAAATAAGATAGTATTCTTTATCAATTCATTGGTAGCTTTTGCCTTATTGATGTCTTATTTATTACCCTATGTTTCTCCTCAAACATTTCCTTTATTATCTGTATTAAGTCTTGCAGTTCCTATATTAATTGTTGTTAATGCATTATTTCTGCTATATTGGGCTGTCCTTCTTAAGCGTAAAATGTTATTGTCATTGATCGTATTGGTTTTAGGAATATCTCATGTAACATCTTTATATAAGTTAAGTGGGAAATCATCAGATAATACAGATAAAACACTTTCCTTACTTAGTTATAATGTACACGCATTTAATCGATTTAAATGGATTGATTCGGATCAAATACCAAAAGAGATTTCAGAATTAGTAAAAACCGAAAATCCTGATATTTTCTGTGCGCAGGAATTTTATAATAATCCTGATATAGATTTTACACAATATGATTATAAATATGATTATTTTCATCATCGCAGTAAAGAACTAGCATTAGTTATATTTTCTAAATTCCCTTTTATAAACAAAGGTTCATTAAGTTTTGAAAAAACCGCTAATAATGTCATTTTCGCTGACATTGTTGCAGATGAAGATACAGTGAGAGTTTATAATGTTCATTTGCAATCTCACGGTATTAGTACTAAAACAGATGATCTGGCTAAAGCAGATTCTCAAAAGTTATTAAAACGTATCCAGACTTCTTTTAAAAAACAACAAAGTCAAGCAGAGCAACTTATTGATCATATGAAGTCATCACCATATAGAAATATTGTAATGGGTGATTTTAACAATACGGCATATTCTTATATCTATGATAAAATAAAGTCAGAAGATTTGCAAGATACTTTTAAAGAAGCGGGTAAAGGTTTTGGGAAAACCTTTAATTTTGAGTTATTTCCAGCTAGAATTGATTTTATTTTAGTTTCAGATGAGACAGAAGTAATTGGTTTTAAGAGCTATGATGTGGAGCTCTCGGATCATTATCCAATATCTTCTAGAATCAAGCTTTGATCTATTGATTTTCTAATCTTATAGCGTTATTAGCCATCTTTTTTTCCCAATCGTCTGCAAAAACAGCATGACCATTTTCAATCATTGATTTCATTATTGTTTTAACAGCTTCTTGTATTTGTGGCGGGAAATTATAGAACTTTTTATTTATTTTGGTAGTTCTCCCATCAGGAATTTCGCTATTCTGGTGTTTGATAGTCACTCTGCTTTTTTTATTATAAGCAATGATTCTTACCCTGCCATCTTCGTATTTACTCGGAGTAATTGTGCCGTAAACGATTATAGGATCTATTACACCATCTCCATCAAAATCTGATAGTCGCGAATATTGATTCCAGAAACCAACTGATGCCTCCCAATCTTTATCTATTTCGCCTTTGATAGTTGATCTTTTTTTGAATTGATTTTTTTCTACTCGTAAGTTTACTCCATATATATTATCATATAAAGTATCTTTTTCTTCGTTTATTATTTTTTTATGATCCGTAAGTAGTAGGTAATATTCACCAGAATCATCTTTATAATTATATGCTTGATATAATGGATAGGAAAGACCTAATTGAATCTGTCTTCTGTTAGAGAAAACGGCGTTCATTTCTTTTTTGGTAAGTTTTTTAGCTAAAGCAGTGTCTACAGGTATTGTAGCGTGTTTTTCTATTGGTAATGCGTTATTTTTTTTTGTTTGCGCATTAGAATCTTCTTTGGGATCTTTGGTTTGTTTACCACAAGAAAAAAATGTAAGAATAACGATAGAAAGTAGAAGTTTATTCATAGATATATGGTTTATAAATAACGTTAGGGGGCTTATTTATGTACTAAATTTAAAAAATATTTTCTAAATAGAAGATCTATATCATTAAACAATCAATAGAGTCAGTAAGAATGTGCCAAAGCAATGCCATTCCAATAATTCTTGTTTTTTTAGGAATTAGTGTTAAAAAGTACAAAGTAATTGCGGGTAAACTATGTAAGAAATGAAACCCAATACTACACCTGTTTGGATCGAAAATAGGATTTGCTATTAAATGATCTAAATCAATTAACATTGCTCCTAAAAAAATAAGATATACTTTTTTCCATTGTTTAGGGAATAGTATAAAAGCAATACCAAGTGGTATAAGAAAATGAAATCCGTAATGTACTAATGTGCGAAACATTAAAAAATTTGTTGTTCTTCTAAGTAAGTAAGAGCATTCGTTCCCTCATTGAATAAGAGATCTAAAATAGAAAGGTTAGGAATGAAACCGTACTTATCAGAAAACACCTGGATATAAGACGATAGCTCGTATTGTTTCTCTTTTTTGGCATTTATCAATGTTCTTAGATCAATTACAGTTTCGACTTCTTTTTGATAAGTTAATGTTTTCGTATAAGAAACATCTAGTTGTAGGCAATCCTGAATAACCTCCATACATTCATAATTAAAGTCCAACAAGAAATCTTTTCTTTTTTCAAAAAGATGTATCATCTCATCTTCATAATACTCAAAAAACGGAGAAGTTCGGTACGCAGATTCAATAGATTTCCAGTGGAGTAACTGCCACTTAAATTCGTTTTCTATTTTGACATCTTTATATAGTTGCTTGTTATTACTTTTGTCACCAGAATGTTTTATCGGAATGGTTAACAATAGCTTTCCATTTGCACCATAAATATAGTTTCTACTGCGATACGTTTGTTTTTGATAGTTGTCCTCATTTTCAAAAATAATCGAATCAGATTGCGCTATTACTGCATACTGAGAAATAGACCCAAAATACATAGGGTGGAGTAGGACGTTTTTCAATCTAAAATTGTATTACTTGTTTTATTACGATAATAAGCTTGATGGATATACGGACAAATATATAGTATTACGCAGCTTTCTTTTTCTTACGGTATTTACTGAAAACTATCCACCCTGCTAATGCAATTAAGAAATAATAGAAATATGATACAGGTTCTCCATTACCACCAACTGTGGTAAACAGACGCTCCCATCTTATTTTGTTAAATAAACCTTTAGCATTAGTATCCCAGCTCATCCAGATAAAAACTGGCTTACCTACAATATGATTTGCTGGCACATATCCCCAGGCACGGCTATCCTCACTATTATGACGATTATCACCCATCATCCAATAATAGTCTTGTTTGAAAGTGTAGCTATCAATTGGATTTCCATTTAATAAAACTTTAGTCCCATTTACAGATAATTTATTATCTATTCCCATTTCTGAACCTTCATAAACTTCTATGATTCTTCTGTACAAAGAAAAACTCTTTAGATCCATTTTAACCGTTTTACCAGCTTCAGGAATATAAATTGCACCGAAATTATCAATATTCCAGTTAACCTTTCCGTTGTTAGGAAAAATACCAGAACCTTTTACTCCTTTTGGAGTAATGCTTCTTTGAATGCTGGCTACATTAGGATGATTTTTGAATTTATTAGCAGCTTCATTTGTTAGACCTCCTGATTGGAAGAATTCATTGTTGTAACCAAATTCGTTTGGTTTAATTTTATATCGATTGTATAGGTTCTGCATATTAAACCCTTTTCCCTTAGTGCTTCCTGTATAAGAAAATTGTAATTGTGCTCTATCTGGTAATTCGTTTTGTTTTCCATTAATATGCACATACCCGTCAACAATAGATAAAGAGTCACCGGGAATACCGACGCATCTTTTTACATAATTGGATTTTTTATCAATTGGTTTGTAAACATGAATTCCAGAAGGATCTCTAAAAAATCGAACTGTATCTACAGGCCAGCTAAATACTACAATATCATTACGCTTTATTTTTTGAAAACCTGGTAGTCTAAAGTATGGATATTGTATATCGCTATTGTATGATTTAGTCTTTACTAAAGGAATAGTATCATGAACCATAGGAAAAGAAACTGATGTCATTGGTGTTCTCGCCCCATAATGAAATTTGCTTACAAATAAGAAATCACCAACCAAAAGTGTTCTTTCTAAAGATCCCGTTGGTATCGTATATGGTTGCATAAAGTATGTGTGAACTAATGTAGCAGCAACTACCGCAAAAAGAATAGAGCTAACCCATTCTCCGGTACCTGTTTTTGGTTTTAGATCCCTGTCTTCTATGTGTTTCACATCTAACATATAGTTTACGTAATAGATGTAGAAACCTAATGTTACAATTACTAGTATGGTATCAGTTGTTGTATTTTTTCCAAAACTTCTAATAGTTTCGACCCATACAACCGGAAGCATAATCACATTGATCACCGGAATAAATAGTAATATAACCCACCACCAAGGACGATTAATTATTTTCATTAAAACAACTGCATTGTATACAGGTACTGCTGCTTCCCAAGCTTTTCTTCCTGCTTTAACGTATAGTTTCCATGTTCCCAAGAAATGTATTACTTGTACTGCCAGGAAAAAAATAAACCATTCTGATAGTGTCATTCTGTGTATGTTTTTAATATAAGTGTAAGTAACATCAAAAGTGTTACACTTTTTATTTTTTAGTTATAAACCTAAAACGTCTTTCATTCCATAAACACCTGTTTTGCCAGATAACCATTCTGCGGCCACAACAGCACCTAATGCAAACCCTTGTCGGTTATGTGCAGTATGTTTAATTTCTATATCATCTACAGCAGAAGTATATGTAACAGTATGAGTTCCAGGAATATTTTCAATTCTTTTGGCAACAATAGGTATTGTTGTCTCATTTCCTTGATCTAAAAGCCATCTATCTTTATTACTATTTTCAATAACCCCTTCGGCTAAGGTAATAGCGGTTCCACTCGGAGCATCTAATTTTTGTGTATGATGAATTTCTTCCATTTTGATGTCATACCCTTCGATAGGATGCATCATTTTTGCTAATTTTTTATTTAGTTCAAAGAACAAGTTAACGCCTAAGCTATAGTTAGAAGCATAAATAAAACCTCCTTTTTTTTCCTGACACAAAGATATGATCTGATCATAGTGGTCCAGCCAACCTGTTGTTCCAGAAACAATAGGAACTCCAGCATTGAAACAGTTGGTAATATTGTTTACTGCAGCAAAAGGAATGCTAAAATCTATAGCTACATCAGCTACAGATATATCATAATCTTTATCGTCCTTATCAACTATAAGTGCAATAGAATGACCTCTCTCTGTTGCAATTTTCTCTATGGTTTTACCCATTCTGCCATATCCTAAAAGAGCAATGTTCATATTTTTTTGGTGGTTGTTGGTTATAAAATCTAAAAACTATAATTTAATGACATAACATAACTAGGTCTGGCATCAAATTCGTTGAATTTTATTTTAGGTTTAAAAGATAAATCTTTTGAGACATTAAACTGCTGTAAATGTGCGGTAACATTAGCATCGATAATATTAAGGACATATAAACCTGCGGTAATTAATAAAGATAATTCTTGATCTCTTCTAAATCTTCGTTGTAGATCAATTAACTGTTCATCGCTAAAATCTGGGAAATCAAGATCACTTGGATCAATCCCAGCTAATCTTCCTTTATAGGCATCTCGAAGTTCATTGTAAACTCGATTATTTTCCAAATAGAAGTATACCCCAGCGCCTAACGCTCCATAAACAATAGGTATTTTCCAGTATTTTCCAGTATAAGCTTGACCTAAACCTGGTAGTATAGCAGAATAAAAAGCAGCACGAGCTGGCGCCAAAGGCTCATAGGGTCTAATTTTTTTATTTCTTTTCTTCTTTTTCTTTTTAACTGCTACTTTTTCTGTAACTACTTTTAATTCATCATTCTCTTTATTCTCATTTTCTTCTTGAGAAAAAGCATTATGAACAAAAAAGCATAAAAATAAAATAATATAAAATGACTTAGTTTTCACTATCAATAAGTTTCTTTAGGCGTTTAAAATCTTCTTCAGAAGAAAACGGGATTATTAATTTCCCTCGTCCATTACTGGAAACTTTAACATCAATCTTAGCTCCAAAATATTCTGAGAAATCTTTAATTCCTTTCAAAATATATTGAGGAGCCTTATTTTCCGTTTTTTCAGTATCGGTTTTTTCTTCTTTATTGTTTAAAGACCTAACTAATTTTTCAGTGTTACGGACAGATAAAGAATCTCCTATAATTTTTTCATAAATATCGAGTTGCTGTTGTTGATCGTCGATATTTATCAATGCTCTTCCATGCCCCATAGAGATAAAACCATCTCTAATACCTGTTTGTACAATAGGGTCTAATTTTAATAGTCTTAGATAATTCGCAATAGTAGATCTTTTTTTACCAACACGATCACTTAATTGTTCTTGAGTTAACTTAATCTCATCGATCAATCGCTGGTATGATAGAGAAATCTCTATTGGATCTAAATCTTGACGTTGGATATTTTCTACCAAAGCCATAGTTAACGATTCTTGATCATCGGCAATACGGATGTATGCAGGAATCGTTTTTAAGCCAACTAATTTAGATGCACGAAAACGTCTTTCTCCACTAACTAATTGATATTTATCAAAATCTAACTTACGAACAGTTATAGGTTGTATCACACCTATTTCTTTTATTGAAGTAGCAAGCTCTTGAAGTGTTTCGTCATTAAAACTGGTCCTTGGTTGAAAAGGATTAACCTCAATACTATTAAGATCTAATTCTATAATATTACCAACTACCTTATCAGCATTTTTATCATCAGCTGATTTTATATCATTTTCCGGGTCTTTCAGCAAAGCTGATAAACCTCTACCTAATGCTTGTTTTTTGGTTGCCTTCGCCATGAATCCTTAACTATTTTTCTTTATAATCTCGTGTGCCAAACTTAAGTAATTGCTGGCACCTTTACTAGAAGCATCATAATTAATTATGCTCTCACCATAACTAGGAGCTTCACTTAAACGTATATTTCTCTGAATGATTGTTTTAAAAACCATTTCATTAAAATGTTTTTGCACTTCTTCTACCACTTGATTCGATAATCGTAATCTAGAATCATACATGGTAAGTAATAATCCTTCTATATCCAATTGTTGATTATGGATTTTCTGAACACTTTTGATAGTGTTAAGTAATTTCCCCAACCCTTCTAAAGCAAAATATTCACATTGGATAGGTATAATAACAGAATCAGATGCGGTTAATGCATTTAACGTTAATAAACCTAATGAAGGTGCGCAATCAATCAGTATGTAATCATACGCTGATCTAAGATCATCGATTGCTTTTTTTAGCATATACTCGCGTTCGTCTTTATCTACTAATTCGATTTCGATAGCAACAAGATCGATATGTGCTGGTATAATATCTACATTAGGAGAAGTAGTTTCTAATATTGCTTCTTTAGGATTGATGGTGTGTTCTAGAATCTGATACGTTCCTTTTTCGACACTTTCTACATCTAATCCTAATCCAGAAGTCGCGTTGGCTTGTGGATCAGCATCTATTAATAATACTTTTTTCTCTAATACTCCTAGAGAAGCAGCTAAATTTACAGAGGTGGTTGTTTTACCAACACCACCCTTTTGATTGGCAATCGCTATTATTTTACCCATAGGGGGAGATTTGGATTTTAAGCGATAAAAATACAATTAATTATACATTATAAAAATGAAAAATATTAACAGTGCTTAATAAAAAAGAGACCATCAGTGTTGACGGTCTCTGAGAAGATGTTATTATTATATAAAAGTTATAAATTAAAACTATAACCTAATTTTAGAGTGAATGTATTACTTGCATATGTAGCTCCTACAAAATCTAAAAAATCTCCTATTCTTTCATACCCTACCTTAGCTATTATGTCATTATTTTTATAAACATTGTAATTAAAACCTAGCTCTATCGCAAATCCCGAAGAAGACTTTAATATTGGAACATTAAAATCTTCATAAAAATATTCTTCATTTCCATCAGTATCAATCCTTAGATATGTTTTATCTGAATTAAGTAACCGACTATTTATATAAAATATCCCTAAGTTGCTATTTAATTTTTTCTTTGATTGACTAAAGTTATAATAAATACCAAACCTAAGATTTAAAGTTTTAGGATTTACTTTGGTTGTGACATAATCTCCTATTAAAACAGGGACGTTTCTAAAGTAGTCTGTTTCTGAGTTTATCTCATTATAGGAAGCTCCAATCGAAAGTGAAGTTTTAGAGTTGAATAGAGTAGGAGTATATATATAATGGATTTCTATTGATGGCGTTAAAGAGTTTTCAAACCCCATTCCTCTTATTCCGTCTCCTTTTTCTTTAATTTTTGTAGAATATAAACCTGCTAGTATTACAAGGTCATGTATATCTTCTCTTTTTAATCGTTCGGAACTAAAAGAGGTACTTCCTGAACAATTGTTATATTCTAAAAAGGCTTTAGATAAACTGGTTAGTGTTAGTTTAATATTATTTGCTCGGATTTTTAAGTTTTCACAATCATTAAATTCAAGATTTAAAATTCCAACATATCGTTTTAACTTGAATTGTCCTTTACTCAAGTCCCCTTTGTTTTTTGTAATAATATCCAGTTCTTTCAAACCTGATTTTTTGGATTTCAGAAAATATCTTTTGTCACCATTTTTATCATTGTATAAAAGGAGACTTGCTTTTCCTTCAATAATTACTTCAAGAAAAACAGGAGAGAGGTTGATTAACTCGGTAATTACTTTTTTATCAACATTATCAAAAGCATAATAATCAATTTGATTAGTTGTAAACGTTTTTACCTCACTCTCTTCTAGTTTTTTAAATAGAATTGATTTGTAATTTTTTTTATTAAAAAATTGAATCAATCCCTCTTGTTTTGATCCGTCTTTTAAATGGATAGTTCCTGGTTCAAATTTATTTTGAGCAGAAGTTATTGTGCTTATTAATAATGCGATTAGTAAAATAATTGTATTCTTCATTTTTGCTATTTATTTATACATTATAGTGTCATTAAATGAATAAATGTTACTGTATAGAATGGGATATTTTTTTAATTTTATTTAGGTTTATAAATAAAAAAGGCCGTCTACTGAAACAGACGGCCTTCGAAGTGAATATTATGTTTTATTTATTCTTTTTCTGGCATTAATACACCTAAAATATAACCAGTATCTACATATTTTTGAGCTATTTTTTGAATATCTTGTTTAGATAATTTTTGAATAGTTTCTGCATATGTATCTCCGATTTCTAATTTGATCTGATTATAATCTGCATTCTGAAGATTGCCTAACCAGAATGAATTTTGCTTACTTTGTTCTTTATAACTTAATAATCTGGATTCTTTTATTTTAGCCAGATCCTTATCAGTTGGTCCTTGGGTTATTATTGTTTTTACCTCTGCAATAGCGGCATCAGTAAGTTTTTTTACATTTTCTGGTCCACAAGGGAAAGAGATTGAAAAACGATATCCACTATAACCTCCAGATGGACCTATTTTGTACATATTACCTCTCGCTCCAACACCATATACACCACCTTCTTCTTCTCTAAGTTTCTCTATAAGTTTGATACTTAGAATTTCTCCTAATGCTTCGATCGCTAATTTTTCGGATCTATCATAGGTTGTCTCTCCTCTCCAGATAATGTTTACCGAACTTTTTGGATCCTTACCTCTATAGACTGTTTTTTCATGAGCACCAGATAATGGTCTGAAATCTGAAACTTTATAAATCTCATCTTTACCGATATCTGGTAAGCTAGCAATATATGTTTCTGCATATTGTTTTAGTTTAGACTCGTCAATGTTACCAACAAAATAGAAATTAAAACCTCCAGCTCCTGCAAATCTTTCTTTATATTTTTCATAGGCTAAATCGTAGTTAACCGCATCTAATTTCTCAGGTGTAGGAAAACCAGTATACCTTGGATCTTTTTGAAATTGAAACTTATTAAACTCCTCTCTAAAGTAACTTTGAGGATTAGATAAATAGTTCGCTAAAAAACCTTTTGTTTTTTCCTGATCGGATCTAAACGCTTTTTCATCTTTATTGACACTAGTAAAGTAAAGGTGTATTTGTTGAAATAGCACTTCTAAATCTTTGGGAGTAGCAGACCCATTAAATCCTTCGGATAAATTATTTATATACGGACGAACTCTAGCAATTTTCCCAGCCATTACTTTATTCATGTCGTTAAGAGATAATCCTCCGAGTCCGGTTTGAGCAATACTCCCCAATCCAAAACTTACTTGCTTGTAATCTTCTAATGAAAATAAAGAGCTTCCTCCATAGCTATACGCAGAAAATAAGATTTCATCATTTTTAAAATCAGTTTTCTTATATGTGATTTTGGCTCCGTTACTTAATTCTAAAATAGTAACATCAAGTTTTTCGTCTTTTTTAGATGATACCACTGTACCAGGACTTGGCATTTTTTCAATTAAATTTTCACGAACTTTCTCATCTTTGTAATCCTCAATATCTGCTGTTTCTATTTCTTTTAGTAATGCAAGGATTTCTTCTTTTGTTACTTGTTTTAAACCATCTTTTTCTGGTCCAGTCATAACTACAGCTCGATTGTCATCGTGTAAAAAACCTTTAATCAGTCCATTAACCTCTTCAAGAGTAATGGTTGGTAGTTGTGACATTGTGTATTGATATTCCCATTCGATCCCTGGAATTGGTTCTTGTTCTAGATAGTTGTTAATATACTCACCGATAATACGAGCAGATTCTCTTTTGTCTTTATCTTTAAATTGCTTTTCCCAATTAGCAGAAATTTGCTTCTTTGCACGCTCTAATTCACTAGCTTTAAATCCATGTTTTTGAACTCTTTTGTTTTCTTGAAGTATTGTTTTTAAAGCGATTAACTGACCTGTTTCTGAGGTTAAGGCAAAGGATTGATATGCTTCCCTATTACGGGCAAAAGTTCCACTATGACTACTTCCTGCGAATACAAATGGTGGATTAGGTTTATTACGTAATTCGTTTAAACGGCTATTCATCATTTGGGTAAATACTCTTTCTACAATGGCCTTCCTGTAATCTCCTACTGTAGTCATTGGTTCTGAAACCTCTCTGTCTTTATACATAAGTCTAACAACAGAGTTTGAGGCTTCTTTATCCGATACAACAGCAATAAGCGTTTCTTTATGATTAGGGGTGTCGTAAGTTTCTCTTTTCTTAGGGTTTAACGGCATTTGTAAGCCACTAAAGTGATCTTTAATTTTTTGTTCCAAGGTAGCTACATCAAGATCACCTACTGCTACTACGGACATTAAATCTGGACGATACCAGTCTTTGTAAAAACTCCTTACATCTTCATATTTGAAGTTTTCTAATATTTTTTTAGTCCCTATAGGTAAACGTTCCGAATATCTAGAATTATAGGCTATAATAGGTAAATACTCTTGTAGCATACGCTCATTAGCACCTTTACCTAAACGGTATTCTTCTAGTACGACACCTCTTTCTCCATCGATAGCTTCTTCGGTTAATTCTGCGTTATGCGCCCAATCTTCAATGATTTGAAATCCTTTTTCTAGCTTTTCTGGATCATCACTAGGAATAGGTAAAATATAAACTGTTTGATCAAAACTAGTATATGCGTTAAGGTCCGCTCCAAATTTAACTCCAATGGTTTGTAGGTAATCTACAAGATCATTCTTTTTAAAGTTCTTAGTTCCATTAAAGTTCATATGTTCCATAAAATGAGCCAAACCTAATTGGTTTTCGTCCTCTAAAATAGAACCTGCGTTTACAACTAATCTTAATTCGACCTTGTCTTCAGGTTTTCCATTATTACGTATATAATAGGTGAGACCATTTTTTAATTTCCCAATCTTTACATTAGGATCTACGGGTATTTTATCTTCATTTTTTACATTAGATGCTGCGTTTAACTCTTTAGTATCGCTAGATTGAGCTATTCCGGAAAATGGGATACTACATAAAAAAGCTCCAATAAATGTATTAAAAATTGTTTTTTTAATCATCGATGACATATTATGGTTAGTGTGAATTTGTTCCTTGATTATTTTTTAAAAGTAGTTAAACTTTTTATTATTGAACTATTTTTTTAGTTGAATATTTGATTTTGATGAGTTTTCTGTTGTATAGAAGTTCTATAGCTGGTAATCTTTTATAATTTTTTAATTAGCTATTCTATATATATATAAGTGTCGTAAAGAATAGATTTGTTACCTAGTTACTTTATAAAAAAACGAAGACACTTTATCTACAACTGTAAAATGACCTGTGAAGTATATTGCATTTCTAGTTTAGTGGGGGAAGCTTGGGTATTAGTTTTTAGGAAAGAAATGAAGGATTTCATTTTTTAATCAAACAAAATGTTTATGGACAAAATTACAAAGAAAAATATACTGGGAAGTTTTGCTTCCCAGTACTATTATAACCTATTTTTATTCCTTTTGATAGGTGTAAAAATGTTTGACTATAATAATTTAAAATGGATTAAAGGCACAATGTCCATCAATACATATGTAGTCAGTTGCGCTACCAGTTTGACCTGTTGCCATCCAACACTCTCTAGCGGACTTACATTCGCCACCGAATTTACCTCCAAAGACTTTCTTTTGTTCTATTTTGTTTAAAGGCTTTCCTATGTTTAAAATTTGATTTTTCATAATAGATATTTAAAAATTATTTTACAGGGAATATTTATAGACACTCACCATTTATGTCTATTCTTTTATAGTTTTTAAACTAATTAGATAGAGGATCACTACCATCAGTACATTTGTCATTGCAGTCTACATAAACAGGATAAAATCCTCCAAATTTTTGTATTAAGCAGAAACATCTGGAAGAATCTCCTGAACCTCCTCCATTTCCTCCACCTCCAGGAAAACCAGCAATAGGATCTGTACCTCCTTTAATGAGTTTCTGATCCAATTTAGTTAAAGCTTTTCCTAGTTTTAAAATTGATTTTTTCATAATAAATATTTAAAAATTATTTTGCAGTGAACATTTTAAGACACTCACTGTATGTGCCTATTCTTTGCGAGAGAATTTATTTAAAGAGACGTTTGCTAATAATCTAAACGCTTTTTAAAGATTTTTTTGCTTGATAAATACATAAAAGAAGTAGATTCTACTTCTTTTATGTATTTTAAATAATCTGATGTTAACAAGAATGTCCACTACAGGTACAATGAGAAAAATCTGCACCATATAACTCCATTTGAAGTGCTATATGATATTGTCTATCTTCTTCCCTAATTCTACATAAATCTGAACAGTCAAAAAATGCGCGGCCTCCGTTAATTTCTTTTTGCGCTGATTTGTTTAAAGTTTTCCCCAGTTCTAAAATTGATTTTTTCATAATAAATATTTAAAAATTATTTTTGTAGTGAACATTTTAAGACACTCACTTTATATGTCTATTCTTCGCGAGAGAATATGTTTATGCAAAACCCCAGTTTGGGGTTTTGCTATTGATGCTATGCTAGTAGGTGAGTACTGATTCAGTATTGTAGCTTTCTTCTAAGTCTTCTATAAAAAATAGTAGATCTTTTCTTTCATATTCTTTTGGATAAGCCTTTCCGTTTATTAGTATTTCTGGGGTAAAATTTATACCATTATTAGTACACCATTCTTTTTCAGTATTCAAAACAGATAAACTAGCTTTTAAGTTATTAGTAACACCCCAAGTTTGGATCCATTTTTCAACGTTCTCTCCTATATAAATAGCGCTCATTGCTTGTCGGCATATTTCTGGGCCTTGTGTATTATATAGCTCTACTAATCTACTTGTTACTTTTATTTGATTTGATTCTAAATGGTCCACATTAGTGTTAAAACGAACTATTATTCTAACATTATTCCCGTGTTGTTTTAAAATATCTTCAATAATTGTGTGTACTGGTTTACAATGTCCACAAAAGGGATTCGTAACAATTAGTAGTTCTAATTTGGAAGAAGCGTTTCCAAAAATTATTTCTTGCAAATTGTCTATGTTAGTATCTAATGTTGCAGACCTTTGGAGTAAACTGTCAAATAAAGTGTAATTTCTTTTAAATTTTAGATACGCTATTTTGTTTTTTTGTAGATCTTTTTGCTGTATAAAAATGGGTTTTAAATAATTCCAGATGGTGTATACGATAGTATAACTTAAAATGAATATGGCAATACTGTATACTGTAATTAAATTAGATGATTCAATATTGGAATAGCTAATGACAGATTGTACCCATAAAATGCCAACTATTGTTAAACATAGTAAACACCATTTTTTGATAATAGCATATTGGTAGTATATAGAGTATAATGTAATAATAGAAGCTAAAATGCTAATGAGATGAATCGTGTAAAAATTTGCGGTGAGTAATAAAGAAGTAAGAGTTAAGCCCGAAAAATACAGTAAACTTAGATCGCTTAGTTTATGACCTTTAAAAAGATTTGCTCCTTTAGAAGTTAAAACAGCATCACAATCTTTTTTTTCTGTATTTCCTGAGCAAAATGCATTTCCAATACTCGTTTTTTCTCCATTTTCTTGTTTTAGTATCACTAAACTAATTATAATCCCGAGTATAGATAATACGGTATGAACAAGATTAATTAATAGAGGTCGTTGATAAAATAACGCTATAAAAAACGAGACTGTAAGTACACCAAATAATAAGATTTCTTTTGTATTAGACGTTTTTACGGTTTTACTTTCACTTTTTTCATTTTCTACAGCTACTATAATTCCCGTAAATTTTTGTAAGAATTGTTCTTGAGAGACAGTTTCCTTTTCGTTATCCTTTGAAAGGATATTATAATCTTTTGTTTTTTTGTCTTTTTCAACAAATACTAGGTCTTTACCATTATTATCAAGATAGATCTGGGCTAAAAAATTATTAGGTAATTGTGCTAGTGTTTCTGAGTTTACGGGAACATCGGCTGCAATGTTCTCTATGTTAAAATGATCTAATACTCCAGTTATTGCATGTAAGCTTGGGTATGATGGATGACTTTGGATCTGAAAACTAAACTCTTTTTTATCAAAAGAAATTTTATTCTTTTTTAATAACCTTTGTGTAATATATATTAAACTGTCTTTCAAAATTTAGAATATTTACGAGACTGTTCAATAATGATTGAAATGTTACCCTTTTTTTTTTATAAAAAATAAAAATAAAACTAGAAGTAGTAAAAATGCGATTAGGTAATAAGCGTGAAAGCTACTATTGAAGGTTGGTTCAGTATCGCCTACTAGAATAAATGAGGCCCAGTAATAAGGTGATTTTTCTGATAAGCTGTTTTCTGATAAGTATTTTCTCTTCGCATTGTTTAATGCTGAGACTTTTGACTGTTTGTCTTTTAAGTTAGAATAAAAATCTTGCATGATTGAGGAGCTTGTACCATCATTAATTTTCCAAATGGATGAAATAACCGAATTTGCACCAGAATAAAAGAAACCTCGGGTGAGGTTAAGTACTCCTTCTCCTTTTTTAACTTCCCCAAGATTTGTTTCGCAGGCACTTAAAACAACTAAATCAGCATTGTTTTTGTATGTATAGAGTTCGTGAAGTTCTAATGAATCTTTTGCGAAATAAATTACAGGTTTTTTGCTAGCATCAGCGTGTGTTGCTAAATGAATAATTTTAGAATTAATGCTACTGCTTAAGAAGTTATTTTTAGATGCATTAACGTGCATATAACTTTGGCTTGAAGTAAACATCTCATGAATCTGATTAATTTCATTTTCTGAATATGTTAAGGAGGGGAGTTTGGATCGATTAAAATGTACAGGCGCAAAAGAGGATAGTTCTTTAGTATACTTTCTTTGAATGTCTTTATTGAAATTTAGGAACGACAAGGAATACGCATAACTTAAGTCATGATCTTCTATAAGATACTTTAGTTTATTGTTAGTTGTCGTAAAAGCTTCGAAAGGTGTGTTTTGTAATTCATCATCAAGAATAACAATAAGATGTTTTTTATGAATACCTTTTTTGATCCTATCGGTTGGCATAAGATTATTATATAAAAGGTACGATGTCTTATAAAACTGGTGAAACTCCTTTTTGGTTCTTAATGGTTTCGAAATTACTTTTTTATACTTTTTTAACTGCTTTAAGGTTTCCTCTGAGTCTTCAACTTTAAAAGGAATAGTGGCGGTTTTAGAGATAAATAAACCTAAAATGGTTTTTTGGTTTATTTCATTCGTGTTGTCTAATATGCTATACGAAATAACAACACTTCGGTTGTCTAATTGTGCAATTGCATCTTCTAACGAAATCAATTGTACTTTATTTTTATTTTCGAAGTAATTGGGATACTTCTCTTGAAGAGAATCTTTAAAATTCTGATAGACAATCTTGAGGTTAAACAGAGAATCTTTTTTTTGAGATAGATTGCTATTTTTACTTTTGCTCTCTAATTCAAGGATTCTTTTTCTAAATTGTATTTGTTTGTTAATAATATGTTGAGGAAGGTTTACATTTTTAATATTAGCATTAATATCCTGAGTTAGAAGAAATGCTTTGTCTTCTTCTATAAACTGAAACATTAATTCTGAGTCCTTTAATAAATAGGCAATATAAACACCTAAATTAAAGATTTCAGAAACTTCTTCTCGCCATAGATATTTAGTTGCCGTTTCAGTGCTATAATTTACAAGTAGTGTAATTAATTTGTTGGCAAAATGAACTGTTTTAATACCTTCTAGTAAATGTTCTTTATTGTGCTCTTTTTCGTAAAGGCTTAATAATATTTTTGTTTTAGCTTTTAGGGCACTAATGATTGATCTTTGATCTTTAAGATCTAACAATTTTTTTATAGAAATTAAATCAAGATTAACCGATGACGTAATCCTCAAATTATGAGTTATAGATGTTTCTACTTGCGATAACGCTTTATTGTATTCTAGTTTAGAGGTATAATAATCGGCTAAGTTTCTATAAGTTTCATAAGTGTCTGTTTTTTTTATAGAGTCATATTGTAAACTTTTTTTAAAAAAATAAAGACAACTGTCATTTTTTCTTTTTAAATATAATTCTCCAATATTTAAATATGTATTAGCTATTGTTAAACTATCATCTTCGGATAAAGAACTATGAAGGTTTTGGTTATAATAGTCCTTCGCTTTATTAAAATTGTACCTATGCGGCAATGCATATAGATTTGCGAAACCCGTGTTTAAACCATGAATGTAACGGTTAAACCTATTAGTTTCTGAAGAGTTTTTGATAATACTATCTCCTTTTTTTAAATAATGGATTCCAAGATCAGTACTTTCTTTAGAATTCATTTTATTACAATTTTTAGAAAGCTGATTGTATTTTAAAACAAGACTTACTTCTGATCCGTGTTTCTCTAGAAGAGGTAAGCCTTTATTATAATAATTTATGGATTTATAATAATCTCCTTTTTCAAAATAACAATCCGCAATTTCACAATACGATTGGGCAACTTTTTTAGGGAATTTATTGGATTTAATCGCTTTGTTGTAGTATTCTATAGCCTTATCGTATTTTTCTTTTAAAAAAAAGAATTTGCCTAAATTATATAAACCATTAGTGTAATTACTATCATTGATGTTTAAGCTATCTAAAGTTGTTATCTCAATTCGACCATATTTTATGGCTAAATCATAATTTTTTTGATTCTTTTTAAAGAAAAAGGATAAACTGTGTGCTGTTTTAGCATAGAGCGTATCCCTTTTTAATATCGAATTAAGTATATGGTCTGCTTTTTTTTCTGTAATATCTTCAGTTAAGCTTAAGGATTTAATCTCTTGGTAGCTATATTGAGCATTTAGTTTTTGTACTAAAAGAACTGAAAAGAGTAAAAAAAAAGTAAGTATATAAAACTTAAATTTTAAATACATTCTAAAAAATAATCAGATTATCACAGTTGATTATTTCAGTAGCATCTAAAAGACCACAATCACTAGCGGCTTCTGATAGTTGATCAACAGAAATGACAATAGGATTGAATTCTAAGTATAATGGTGGTGGTTTTTGTTCGTCTTCATCATCATTTTCTGGATCACCATTAGTAAGATTTAAGACTGCATTTGGAAATCTTAATATTTCTCTATTTGGGTTAGTGTTGCATTGCGTCACACTTTCAATGGTTACGTCAAAGTAGGCTGCAAAACATGCTCTGCTACTTTTCTTTTTGATTTCTGAATACCCATTAACATGCGTAATAAGAACTTCTGCATATGGTATGTCAGTAGCGGATTTATTTTCGAATAATGATTCTGTTTTAGAGTTATCATTGTTGACAAGAAGTTCCTTTTGTTCACAACTGATTATACTGAAAAGAGCAAGTACTCCTAATAAAAATTGATTTTTCATTTTTTACTTTTTTTTTGATTTACTCCTCTGTTCAGAAAAATATATAATGTTACCCATGCGAAAGTATAAAATTTTACTTTTGCTTTACAAAAAAATAATAATGGGGAAGAATGTCTTGGACGCACTTATAGATGGAGATTCTAAAATTATCAATAAAGTTTACACAACAAATTTTCCTTTAGTAAAGAAATTTGTTTTACAAAACAATGGTAATGAGGAGGATGCAAAAGATGTTTTTCAAAAGGCATTACTACAAATTGCAGTGCGGCATAGAAAAGAAGGTATTACTATCGAGACTAGTTTTGGTGGATATTTGTTTAAAGTTTGTAAAAATTTATGGAGGAGAGAGTTAAATAGTTACAAAAAGAGGGTAACAAATAAGGGTATTATTGAACTGACAAGTGAGTATAGAGATTATTCATTAGCGGTTATGGAACAAAAACGACAGGAATTGTTAGTTGAAAAATTAAATAAAATTTCAGGCAATTGTAAAAATATATTGACACTTTTTTTTGCTAAAACACCTTATAAAGAAATAGTAGCAACTACTGAATATAATTCTGAATCTGCCGTTAGACAACGTGTTTTTAAATGTAAAAAGAAGCTAATAGAGTTAATTGAAAACGATGAAAGATATAAATCATTGATCGAAATATGAGTTTAGAAGAAGATATATTAATAGAACAGTTTTTAAGAGATGAACTCTCTGAAGAGGATAGAATTGATTTTTTAAACAGAGTAGAAACGGATGATGAATTTAAAAAATCATACCTCTTGGAAAAACAGCTTTTTGAAGGCCTTAATGATAAAAATTGGAGTTATTACACTAAAAAGCAGACCAAAGAAATAGAAGAATATGATACGTTGTTTAGTGATTCGAAGACTCAGGAAATAAAGGAAAATATAGAAAAAGCATCATTCCAATATCAAAATCGAACGAATAGAAACATTTTTACCCTTTCATCTATAGCGGCAGTTGTAGTGGTAATAATTACATTTAGTATTTTCTTTTTTAATTCTTCTGTTACTACTGAAGAGCTTTATACAGAGTATATTATGAAAGAGAAATTGCCATCTCTTGTAAATAGGGGAGCGAATGTAGAGGAAAACAATTTAGTAGAAGCCGAAAGTGATTTTAAGAGCAAGAAATACGAAAGAGCGATCATATATTTAGATAAGGCCTTAGAAGAAGATAAAAAGAATAGTTTACTGTATTTGTATAAGGCAATATCTCATACTGAATTAAAAGAATATAACAAGGCTCAGGAAATATTAAATACTTTAATTGATAGCGATTTAGTTGACGGGGAAAAGGGGTATTGGTTTAAATCATTGGTGTTTTTGAAATCTGATAGAATGGATGAAGCAATTAAAAATTTAGAAACTATAGTACAGGATTCTCTTTACAATCAGAGTAAAGCAAAAGAATTATTGAATAAGTTAAATAAGAAATAAAAACATCTTCTTTTTTTAAGAAGAAAACAAGTCTTAACAAAAAACTGAATATCAGAAAATCTGATATTCAGTTGGAATAATATTTTAAATAAGACTCTTTATTTATTCTTTTTAGCTCTAATAGCAGCTTCTAGCATGTCCCACATTTGTTCCGGAACTTGATCAAGTAAATTAAATTGCCCAGCTCCTTTTAACCACTCTCCACCATCTAACGTGATTACTTCTCCATTGACATATGCAGAAAAATCGGATACAAGATATGCTGCCAGATTAGCTAGTTCTTGATGATCACCGACACGCTTAAGAGGTACTTTTTTAGCAAGATCAAACTTTTCTTTCATATCACCCGGTAAAAGTCTATCCCAAGCTCCTTTAGTAGGAAAAGGTCCAGGAGCAATGGCATTAAAACGCATCCCGTATTTAGCCCATTCTACAGCAAGAGATCTAGTCATAGCCAGCACACCAGCTTTTGCAGTTGCACTTGGCACTACATAAGCAGAACCGGTCCAAGCATATGTAGTTACTATATTTAGAACATTAGTGTTTTGATATTTTGTATCTATCCAATGTTTACCAAATGCTAGTGTACAATTTTTTGTTCCTTTTAATACAATGTCAATGATAGTATCAAAGGCATTAGCGGATAAACGTTCTGTAGGAGAAATAAAGTTTCCAGCGGCATTATTTAATAGTATGTCTACGGTTCCAAATGCCTCTAAAACCTGATCTTTCATAGCTTCTACTTGATCATAATGTCTTACATCGCATTGAAGTGGGAGGCAAGTACCTCCAGTTTCTGATTCTAACTCTTTAGCCGTACCTTGTAATTTTTCAAGATTACGTGAAGTTATTGCTACTTTTGCTCCAAGCTCCATAAAATACTTGGTCATAGACTTTCCAAGTCCGCTACCTCCTCCGGTAACTACAATGTTTTTTCCTTCAAGCGCTCCATCTCGAAGCATTTTATCAGTATAGCTCATATGTTATGTATTATAATGTCTTTATTTTTGTGAAAGTTACAATTTATATTTAAAATACTATGCACGCATAGTATTTTAAATATTCTAATATCCTAATTTAAATACAGTTTAAACAAATATATTATAAATAAAGAAGTAAACCTTTGCTTTTTTACAATCGGGGAGTATTTATGTCAAATATATTAGAATTTTTTTTAAGCTTTTTGGTGCTGGTGTTATTGTATCATTTGGTTCACCATTACTCTTCTTTTTCCAGATGCTAAGAGGGGAATCTCAGAAACATATTCCACTTTTATGACCGCATCATTACCTAAATACTTTTTAAAATCTGCGATAAGTTCATTTTCTCTTTCAAAATATTGTAGTGCATTTAGCTTTAATGTGTAGTGCTTGTGGTTTGTTTGAATTAATTGACATTGTGCTAATTGTAAATACTTGTTTACAATGAGTACAATATTAAATGTGATGATTTTGCCATTTGTATTGGTAATTGCATCAATTTTTCTTCCGGTTATCTGGGTAAGTACTTTTTTGTTGTTAATTTCTTCTATCATTCCTAAGTCTCCAGTGTCATAACGAATCATTGGATTATATTGGTTAAAAAGATCTGTAATTATAATTCTTCCAAGTACTCCCTTTTGTTGTTGCTCGTCATTTTCCATATTTAGGATTTCGATATAATAACTAGCTTCATTAATTACAAAATAATCTTTACCCTTGGGTTGTTGTGCGATAATCCCATTTTCGATATTAGAATATCTGGAAACTGGTATTATGTGGAAATATTTCTGTATGGATTCTTTTGTGTATTCGTTGAGTTTTTCCGAAATCGTAATGGTAGATTTTACAGCATTAGAACGAAAGTTTGGATTTGTTCTATCTAAATGTTTGCATATTTTTTCAAAAGCAGATACATATCCTAACAAGCATATATTACCTTTTCCTTTTTGTATTTTTTTTAAAAGATTGTCTATAAAGGAAGGTGTAAGATCAAAAACATCAATAGGTACAATGTTTTGAGCAAAGTTGATAAAGGATTTTTTCTTTTCGAAAGCATTCCATAACCTGAAAAAAAACAATTTGTCTCCTATTTTGTAACCCGCTTTTTCCCAAAAATATAGATTATCCGAAGTATTACGAATGATTTTTGATATGTCCTGATGAACAGTAAATGGAGTTCCAGTAGAACCACTGGTAGAAACGGTTCTTTTTTTCTCATTTTGGAAAGATTCTGATTGGAAGTCTTTGAAATTCTCTCTAAAGATATTTTTATTTATTACAGGAAATGCTGTGATTAGTGGTTGCGTGTTTTTGTAAAAGGGTACAGTATTGATGGCATGTTGTAAAATAGAGTCTAGATATTCCTTTTTTCTTTTAATGGATTTTTTAGAATTAACGTTTTCTAGTAAAGATTGTATATCCTTAAAGTTTGACTTTTTTTTACCTCTAGTTAGGGTGTCGATTGTCCAGAATAGGGTGTTGCGTAGGTTGTTTAACATAGTAATATTGGGTAATTAGAATAGGAGAGAGGATCTTTTATGGGAATAATCTTAGGCTTCTTCTAGAATTTCTTTAAATATTGGATTTTTTAAATATCCTCCATAGATAATATCTGGTGTTATTAAAGAATTATTGTCGTTTCCTTCTACTAATATTGGTCCTTTTTTTCCTATTGCAATATCCCAACCAACAATACGATCAGGGATGAGCGTAATTGTTCTTAAAACTAATTCTTTCGACTCTTCAAAATAGGGAATTTGAAAATCATTGAATATAATATTAGAGTCAGGGTGTTTTGTTAATTGTTTTCCTCCATGTTTCATCAGTTGGTGGCTTTTTCCTTTTAGTTTTCCTTCTTTTAAATCTACCAAAACACATATACCACCTGCGCTACTGTTATCTATAAAACTGCCTCCACTTCCAAATCTCATAAAAGCAGATAATATATGTTTTTCTCCATTTTTATCGATATAAGTCGTGAAACGAATAGTATTAATACTATGTTGGTATATCATATTGATTTTTGGATGCTGCACGATTATTTTTTGATGAATTAAGTCATTATTAACTATTTCCTCATAGTATTTTTTTACTTGATTACGAATGCTGTTTCTATTGATAAGAAAGCATCCTTTTCCTCCCATTCCTGTGGTAGATTTTAGAAATAATCCGTTGATCTCATTTTGGTTGAATTGAAACTCAAAAAATTGGAGTAGCCTCTCTTCGGAATCAATTATAGTTAGTTGTGATTTAAAATAAAACTGATTCTTATGATTATAGCTAACTAACTGAGGAGTAGGGAAATTATTTTCCTCCATAAATAAGGCAAAAGAAAGTTTGTTTCGTAACAATTTGGAGAATTGAATCTGATGAAGTTTTTTGGATAATGTTATTTTATCGACTTCTTTACTACTTAGATAATCTTTATAGTTTGAAACATCTCTTCGGTATAAGAATTTTCCAAAATAGAAATAAGGAATTTCTTTCTTAATAACCCAGAAATGTAATGACTCTTTTAGGATGCGGTAAATATTCTTCCTATTTTCATCATTAATAACAACAGATGCTCGTCTTGTGAAAAGGTTAAGCTTTTTTTTCATCTTATTAATAAAATGGGGAATAATTCTATAAACTTTGTTTGTAGAACGAACTTTGAACTATTTTATTTAGTAAATAAATAATTATTTTTAAAATAGTTTTTAATCCTATTTTACTTCATAAAACTTCGTGTTAGTATAGGATACTATGCCATATTTATAATTACAATAGCCTGCGTTTTATTTTTTTAATAAAACTATTCGAAAGTAGAAATTAAAATATCAAGTATTGTAATTGCAGCATCACTAATTTTGGTGCCAGGGCCAAATATAGCAACTGCACCTTCTTGGAATAGAAAGTCATAGTCATCTGGAGGGATAACTCCTCCGACAATTACCATAATATCTTCTCTTCCGTGTTTTTTTAACTCTGCAATAATCTGGGGCACAAGTGTTTTGTGTCCACCTGCTAACGAAGAGACTCCAACGATGTGTACATCATTTTCTACAGCTTGTTTAGCGGCTTCTATTGGGGTTTGAAATAACGGGCCTATATCTACATCAAAACCTACATCGGCATAACTAGTAGCTACTACTTTTGCACCTCGATCGTGGCCATCTTGTCCCATTTTTGCAATCATTATTCTTGGTCTTCGGCCTTCTAAATCAGCGAATTGATTTGCAAGTTCTCGAGCCTTATTAAAAGACTCATCATTCTTTATTTCTTTAGCATACACTCCAGTAAATGATTTAATTTCTGCTTTATATCTTCCAAATTCTTTCTCAAGGGCATCACTAATTTCTCCTAAGGTAGCTCTTAATCGAGCAGCATTTACTGCTAAAGCTAATAAATTTTGTTTATCATCTTTGGCTGCTTCTGATAAATTATCAAGTGCTTCCCCTACAGCATTATCATCTCTTGATTTTTTGACATTTGTTAAACCTTCAATTTGTTGATTTCTAACAGCGTCATTATCCACTTTTAGAGTAGCAATATGTTCTTCTTCTTCTAGTTGAAATTTATTTACACCAATGATAACATCTTGTTCACTATCTATTCTAGCTTGTTTTCTGGCTGCAGCTTCTTCTATCCGCATTTTAGGAATTCCAGCCTCAATGGCTTTAGTCATTCCTCCTAATTCTTCTACCTCTTCGAGTAATTTCCAAGCTTTTTCTGCAATATCATTGGTTAATGATTCTACATAATAACTTCCTGCCCAAGGATCAACCGTTCTATTTATTTGTGTTTCTTCTTGAAGGTATATTTGTGTATTTCGAGCTATTCTAGCAGAGAAATCTGTTGGCAGAGCAATTGCTTCATCCAATGCATTTGTATGTAAACTTTGCGTTCCTCCAAAAGCTGCCGCGCTCGCTTCGATACAAGTTCTGGCTACATTGTTAAAAGGATCCTGGGCTGTTAGGCTCCATCCACTAGTTTGACAATGCGTTCTTAGCATCAGAGATTTCGGGTTTTTGGGGTTAAATTGTTTAATTAATTTAGCCCAAAGCATACGAGCAGCGCGCATTTTAGCAATCTCCATAAAGTGATTCATTCCAATAGCCCAAAAGAATGATAGGCGAGGAGCGAAAGAATCTACATCCAGTCCTGCTTCGATACCTTTTCTGATATATTCTAATCCATCGGCTAGCGTATAAGCTAATTCTATATCACAGGTAGCACCCGCTTCTTGCATATGATAGCCAGAAATACTTATTGGATTAAACTTAGGCATGTTTTTAGAACAATATTTAAAAATATCGCTAATGATTCGCATAGATGGAGTAGGAGGATAAATATAAGTGTTACGAACCATGAACTCTTTAAGAATATCATTTTGGATAGTGCCAGAAAGTAATTTTTGATCTACTCCTTGCTCTTCTGCAGCAACAATGTAAAAAGCCATTATAGGTAACACTGCTCCATTCATAGTCATAGAAACAGACATTTTATCTAGTGGTATCTGATCGAAGAGGACTTTCATATCCTCAACAGTATCGATAGCTACTCCTGCCATTCCTACGTCTCCAAATACTCTTTCATGATCGCTATCGTACCCTCGGTGAGTAGCAAGGTCAAAAGCAACTGATAATCCTTTTTGACCCGCTGCTAAATTTCTACGGTAAAAAGCATTACTTTCTTCTGCTGTAGAAAAACCGGCATATTGTCTTATAGTCCAAGGTCTCCTTACATACATTGTAGAATACGGACCTCTTAAATAAGGAGGGATTCCTGCGGCAAAATTAAGATGCTCAAGATCTTTTATTTCTTTACCCGTATATTCCTCTTTTATTTCAATTCCTTCAGAAGTAATAAAGGTTTTGTTTTCCGAAGTAACTTTAGTTGCACTGGTTTCTTTTTGCAGTGTAATATGTTGAATATTCTTTCTGGTCATTTTAAAATTTCATTTTTTCAATCCAATTCTAAGTTTCTTGTATTCGTGAATTACAAGTGACTAGTATCAATAAGGTACAAATTAGAAGATTATATCTTATTTTCATTGAAGAAAATCATTGCTAAAAATGTAAAATTACGGTTTTATTAATGATCTATTTTAGAAAATATAAAATATGTTAACTGTTTATGAAAGAATATTGCAATAATGTCTAGCCAAAAGCTTTTTCAATAACCATTAGAATTGAATAATATATATCAAAAGCTATAAATTTCTTTATTTCGGCAGCTTTAATTTTTTTGTCAGGGATGTAATAAATTCTTTGAGCAATTAAAGAAGTACTAACGTTTCCATCTTGTTCTAGTGTGCTAATTATATTTTGAAAATCATCACTATCACTATTGTTCTTAAGACATTGAATTAATCCACCTCTATAATTAAATATCAATATTTCTTCTTCTCCTTTTTTGGAAGGGTTTGTGTAGGGAGATGCTTTTTTTGTTGCTTCTTGATTTTCGTAATCACTTAGTTTTACCCAAATTGAGTTAGGGTCACTAGATTTTTTTTTAAAGGTTCTCGCTAATTGGATAGAATTGTTAGATGGTAATTTTCTTAAATCCAGCGATAGACTTGCAACTTCTGCTAGAAAAGTTCGATAAGTTTTTATAGAATCATTTCCGAATTTGTAGTGTGCAAATAAGTCTTTTTCGAATGAATTAAAGGCTTTGGAATAAAGTCCACTGCTGTCTACACTTAGACAATTGATACCACTTTGAGAGTGGCCAAATACCGTAATAAGTAAAAATGCTATTAAAGCGATTCTAGATCTAATCATTTGGGGCATCGATTAAGATTTAGTTTTGTTAATTATTTGTTAGTTAAATGTTAATTTCAACGAAAGTTAACAATAAATTATCAATTATTTGCGTTATATATAGTTTTTCTCTGTTTTTTCGCACAATCTTCTAGTGATAATTGGGTTTATTAACGTTTTTCTTATATTTTTTTCTTTAAATAAAGACTTTTGTAATGGTGGAATTACTTCTTCAGGATTTTTATAGGTATTAGCACCTGTTAAAATAATTTCCTCCTTATCAAAAAGTTCTTGCTCTTTATCTGCGCTTTCTTTTATTTTTTTCTGAATTGTTCCAGCTTTTAATTGCTTTAAATAACCACCACTTTCTTCAATGTTCTTAAATAATAATAACGCCTTTTCTGCTAATTGATTCGTTAAGCTTTCAATATAATATGATCCAGATGATGGATTGTTTACAATATCGAAATAACTTTCATTTTTTAAGATCAACAATTGATTGATAGCTATTCTTGTTCCAAAATCATTTTCAAGATTATAAATATCATCATATCTTACATTATGAATAATATCTGCCCCGCCTAAAATAGCACTCATACACTCTGTTGTGGTACGAAGCATATTTACATTATAATCTAAAATTGTTTTATTTCTGTGTGAAGGATGTGCGAATATATAACATTTTTTTAACATATTATATTCTTCTGATAAAGAATTCCACAATATTCTTAATGCTCTTAATTTTGCTATTTCAAAAAAATAATTTCCCCCAATTGCTACTTTAAAAATAATGGGTGTTTTGATAAAAGGGTTATCTTTTTTACTTTCAAAATAATTGAGGTACTCGTTTACATGAGCTATACCATATGCTAATTGCTGAATCATTGTAGCTCCCGAATTTTGCAGTATACTAAGGTCTACAGTGATACTGCTTTTTAAATTGGGATTTTGTGAGACAATACTTTCTAATTTATCGTGATCATCTTTTAGGCTATTGTACCAGTTTCCTGTTTTTGCTAAGTTTCCAATGATATCAGTTAATAGATGGATAGAAAGTTTAGATTTAAGAACATGGTTGTTTAACTTGTTTGCATAATCCGTTGATAGGAATAAGGTTTCAATAAAGACAAATACATTAGGGGAAATATTGGATAGTAATGTCGCAGGGTTAATATTTTCATTGGTAATAATAAAATATAAACTCTCTGCTCCTTTTTTGATTGCAGTTAACGCAGCATTATTTCCTGTAGTTGCATCTTTAACTTCTATCTTTTGAGAGTTTTTCCAGATAGATGGGTGATTTACGTTCTTCTGATTTGGAGTAATATCTTCTTCATTATAGAATGGTTTGACATCTATACCTTCATAAGATTTATATATTAGTGCTTCATTATAGTCAGCACCTTTTAAATCAAATTGAATTTTTTGTTTCCATTCTTTCGCAGAAACTTTATCGAAATCATTAAATAAAGTTTTAGTCATCGTTCTTTTTTTTAGGGATACTGTCTTCGTATTCGATAATGTAAATTTCTTCATTATCTCGTTTCATAAAATATTCTTCTCTTGCAAACTTTTCTAGTTCACCGCTATCTTTTAGAATTTTTATGTCCTTTTGATCTTTAACAATTTCCTTTTTGTAATATTCTTTATTATCCTTTAGTTCTTTAATTTCTTGATCTAATTCTCTATGAATAAGCCAAGAATTAGTATCTAAAAATAGAATCCACACTACGAATACTAAAATGATAAGCACATACTTATTGAAAAATATGGCAAAAACCGGAATCAATGCAGGAGTGTTCCTAAGCTTTTCGAAATAGCGTTGTAGCTTCAATTTAGATTAAAATATTTATTAGTTTATAAAGGTACAAAAGTTAATTCAAGCGTTCTTTCACTATAGTACGAACTATATCAATTGCCACATTGTTATAATTATTGTTTGGAATAATAAGATCCGCAAACTCTTTTGTAGGATCAATGAATTGTTGGTGCATTGGTTTTAGTGTATTTTGATATCTATCTAAAACTTCTTCCATATCACGACCTCTCTCTGCAATATCACGTTTTAAACGACGGATTAGACGTTCATCACTATCAGTTTGTACGTATATTTTGATATCGAACATTTCCCGAATTTTGGGATTTGTTAGGATTAAAATACCTTCTACAATAATTACTTTACTCGGTTTAGTTAATATAGTTTCTTTAGTTCGGTTATGTTCAACAAACGAGTAAACAGGTTGTTCGATAGTTTCTCCTTTCCTTAAAGCGCTAAGGTGTTCTCCTAGTAGTTCAAAATCAATAGACTGAGGGTGATCAAAATTAATTTTTGTTCGTTCTTCATATCTAAGATGACTGGTGTCTTTATAATAAGAATCTTGAGAGATGACACATACTTCATTCTCAGGTAATTCATTAACAATTTGATTTACTACAGTTGTTTTTCCGCAACCAGTTCCTCCAGCGATACCAATAATAAGCATTCCCAATATTTTTTTGACAAATTTAGAAATACTTATTGAGTTATTGAGTTTTTGAGTAGGAGAGTTTTTTTATAAGTGATTAGTTAAGTGAAAATATTATCGCGGATAGTAGATAATTCCGGAGGAAGAATCTTTTCTAGCACCTGTAACTGATTGTAAACAGTTTATTTCGTTTAACTCTCTTAAAACTCCCATAAAAGCAAAAATTAATGCTTCTTTATAATCAATAACGTTTTCATCTGGTATAATCACAGTTGCGTGATTTTGCAATTTTTGTTGTAAAATTTCAATTAGAAAATCATTTTTAGCACCTCCACCAGTTACTAAAAGAGATGATTTTTCTTTTCCTGTACTTTTTATTGCTTTAGTGATTTGTTCCGTTATATGATAAACAGATGTGTATAGTAGATTTTCAATAGGTTCATTAAATCTTTTGATAATCGGTACAATTTTATCTACAAACCATTCATATCCAAGTGATTTAGGATAAGGATCTCTATAGTAGGATAAATCGTTTAGATTGTTGTATAATTCTTCGATTAGCTCTCCTGTTCTTGCTATTTTACCTCTATCATCATATTCAAGGTCTATAGAATTGCAAATAAGATTCAGTAGCATATTGGCCGGAGAGATATCGTAGGCTATTCTTTTTTCATTAAAATCAAACGAAATGTTGCTAATGCCTCCCAAATTAAGGCAAAAATCATATTCATTAAATAACAGTTGGTCTCCTATAGGGACTAAGGGTGCACCTTGTCCGCCAAGAGCTACATCATTAGTCCTGAAATCACAAATGACTTTTAAATTAGTGGTGTTAGCAATATGTTGACCAGATCCAATCTGATAGGTCAATCCAATTTCTGGTTGATGAAAAACAGTGTGACCATGACTAGAAATGAAATCGGCCGTTATTGAATTCTTATTGATAAAGTTTGTCACTTGTTTTCCTAGCCAGGTTCCATAGATGTTATGAAATGCTAATAGATCTATACTGGAAAGATCTACAGTGTTTTTTAATTTATTCTTAAAATCTTCTGAGTACGCAACATTTTCTGTATTAACAATAGAAAATGTCCAAGAGTCCTCGTGTTTTTTTATGTGACAATAGGCGATATCCAAACCATCTAGTGAGGTTCCGGACATTAATCCAATTACTTTATATGTTTTAGGAAAAGCTGACATATAGGGATGCAAACTACCAAAATATTTTGAACAAAATCACTTTGACTAGTTATATTTATTTATGTATTGGAGGTCAAGTTTTTCTGTATCGATTTCTAAGATTGCTTTGTTGTAGTAAAAATCTATAATTTCATTTTCTAGATAATTCTTAATCTCATCTACGGTTTTTTTTCCATAAAGAGAAAATATATATGCTGCTTCAGCTTTTTTAAATTCTGTTATAAGATCATCGGGATTTTCTACAATATTAATGCCTTTGTAGCCGTCAAATTTATTCTTCATCCATCGATGACTTGCTAATCTAACCAAACTTTTTTGTCGTTCTTCACTTAAATACTGTATTTCTTTTGTGTTTGTAGAATCCTCTTTCTTGATTCGATCTACTGCCGTTTTTGCTTTTATGTATTGTCTTTCGAGCTTAAAATCGATACGTTTCATATCTCTCTTTAGTTTTTCAACTACTTCATATAGAGCACCATTATACATGATTACGAATTTTTCATAATTATATAAGGCATCCAGAAACAAAATTGCTTTCTTTTTATATACTCTTGGAAAAGCTTGCTTTTTAGCATCAATAAAAAGTTCATTAAGCCCAACTTGAATCTCTTCGGGTATTCCAGAGAATTTAGGACTGTTTTTTATGGTTCTAAGTTGTGCTGTAATTTGTAACCTAGATCCTTTATATAGGATAGATTTATATTTAAACCGATATCTATTAGGAGAAATGTCGTCTATTTCTTGACTATAGGCAGAACAACCTATGAGAAGTATAACAAAAAACAAGAAGGATTTCATAAATATTGATTTCTACACCTATGTTTTTAAAGTGCATATTTCTGATCTACAACAGTAGTAACGTAAATTATGTAAATATTGTTATGTAAAAAAAAGAGAGAGGATTGTTTTAGGTTATTAATTAGTTGTCTACACATCTAATATATGAATATTACTTTTTAATGCTTATAACTTCCTCTATAGTAACCATTTTTTGTTGTTTGTTGCCCCAACTGTTCATAATGTAATTCATAACATCAGCAACCTCTTCGTCTTCTAATCCTAATGAGGTCATTGCACTATTATATGATTCCCCATTAACTTTAATTGGTCCATTTAATCCATATTTAATAGAGTGAATACTTTCTTTACGCTTGTTAATGAGCCAATCGGAACCTGCTAATGGAGGAAAAACTTTAGGAGTTCCTTTTCCATTAGGTAAATGACATTGCATGCAAAAATCCATATACACTTCTTTGCCGCGGGTGATACTTTTAGATAATTCTGTATCCTGATAATTAAAATTATTTACCGAAATATATGTTTTTGAAGGGCTTTCTTGTTTTGCTATAATCGAAATACAAAATATTATAGAAAGTACTTCGAGAAATAAGATATGCTTGAATCGTTTTTTCATTTTATTTAATAAAATTATGATTTCGGAATTATTTTTACAATTCCCTTATTTTCTACAGCAATATAAATATAACCATCAGGACCTTGACGAACATTACGAACTCTCCCAATATCTTCTACTATTTTTTTTCTTCCAATTACTTTGTTACCATCTAATTCTACTAATTCTAAATATTGAAATTTTAGAGATCCTACTAAAAGATCATTTTTCCAATCAGGGTATTTGTCACTTGTAACAAAATCCATTCCGCTAGGAGCGATAGAAGGAACCCAATAATAAACAGGTTGTTCCATTCCTTCTTTGGTAGTTATATCTGTAATAGTAGTACCACTATAGTTAATACCATAAGTAATAATTGGCCATCCATAATTCGTTCCTTTATTGATGATGTTGATTTCATCGCCTCCTCTTGGACCATGTTCGTGTACCCATATTTTGCCATCAGTTGGGTGAATAGCCATTCCTTGGGGATTTCTATGCCCATATGAGAAAACAGCTTTTTTGCTATTATTCTTTTTTACAAAAGGATTATCTTTAGGAATACTTCCATCAGCATGAAGACGATAAATTTTTCCACCATCCTTGGTGATATCTTGCGGGTTTTCATCTCTATTTCCTCTATCTCCGATACTAAAATAAAGATAACCTTCTTTGTCAAACTCTATTCTTGATCCAAAATGATGGCCTCTTGTGGTATTCGGAGTGCCTTTATACAGATTCTCTATAGAAGTAAGTTTGTTGTTTTCTAATTTAGCTCTAATAAGTGCAGTATTACCTCCTTTTTCTGCTCCTTCTCTCGAGGAGTAAGTAAGATATAACCAGCCATTTTTATCGTATTCTGGATGTATTTCGATATCTAATAACCCTCCTTGATTGCGATTATATACTTCTGGAACATTTTCGATAATAGTTTTTGTTCCATTTTTATAATGGATTAATTCACCACTTTTTTCAGTAATGAGCATACTTCCATCAGGAAGCCAAGCCATTCCCCAAGGAATTTGTAAATCAGGAATGACAATTTCAGTAGTATAATTTTTTGGATCAGGATCAATTGATATATCATTTTTCTTTTCTTGAGCACAAGAGAAGAGGGTAGATAGCACTGCTGATATACAAAATAAAAGGTTGTTCATTGTTTTATTGTGATTTGCACTTGAAAATTACAAATAAAAATTATTTATATTCTATATTTTATGTTAATCCCTCCATACATATTGAAAGGCAATCCTGGATAAAAATATCTAGGTTGACTCCCTCCAAATCCCGTCGCATTGATCTGTAGTTGGGATGCATATCGTTTGTCTAAAATATTATTCATTCCGAGAAATAAATCAAAAGAAATATGCTTATTAATTAAATTTGCATACCCTATTTTTCCGTTTAGTAATTCATACTGATCGCTAAAAATTGTATTGCTATCGTTTGCTGGGATGCTACCAACAATCTGAAAATTTAGATTCCCATAAATTCCTTTTTTAGTCATATAATCCATTCCAAAATTAATAACATGTGATGGAGTTCCGGTAAGTTTATTACCAGAAAAATCATCATCGAGGTCTACAAAATCGTCAAATTTATAATTGTTTAGTGTTCCACTTACTTGTAGGTTTAGTTGTTTTTTTGATGATTTAATAAGTTGATAATTAATTGTTCCTTCAACTCCAGTATGAGTTGTTTTTCCTGCGTTGATAGCAAAGAAATTATCTTCTTCAGTTCTCCTTGTTACTAGTAGATCTTTTACTTTTAAGGTGTATAAAGAAAAAGAACCATAAAGTCTGTTTTTCATCAGGTTATATCTAGTTCCAATTTCATAGTTCCATCCAATTTCTGGTTGTATTTCTGGATTGAACTCTCCATCAGGCAATAAAGTTTCAGAAGTAGTAGGAGTGGAAAATCCGTGGGCAACGTTTCCAAAAAAGATAACATTAGTATTCAATGCATAATTGACACCGATCTTAGGAGATAGTATTGGTTCAAATTCAAATTTTCCAGAGCTATCATCACCATCTTCTAAAAAATTATCTTCGACATTAAAAAATGTTTGATTGAGGTGTATTCCCATATTAATTTTCAGTTTATCTGTTATAGATAAATTAGATGCTGCAAAAAGGTTATAATAGTTTCTTCTTTCATCTAGATCAGAAAGCTGATCTCCTCTAATACTACCAGTTCCTATTGGGAAATCTTGATATAAGTTGTCGAATGTTTTACCTGTATAGAAATCAAAAAAGAGTTCTCCACCAGCAGTCCAATCCCATTTTTTATCAAATAGCCTTGAGTTATGTACCAGTCTACTTCTGATACCAACGGAATTAGATTTTTCTTCTAAAATATTAAAAGGTCTTGGTTCATAATTTTTTCTGAGTGAAGTAAATAGACTTGTATATTGTGAAAAAGATGCATTGTATTGATGTTTCCAAGAAAATCCAAATATTCCATACGTAACATCTTCAAATGCCTGAGATTGCCCCCAAGTGAATGCTGCTTGTCTTGGATTATTTTCAAAATCATCTTGGCCTAACGAACTAGGAATACCCGCTTTTAGATCAACATAACTAGCAATTATCGAAAAATCATTTTTTTCTCCGAGGTATAAAGAAGAAGTTATAGTAGCTGTATTTCTGGTATATTGATTATTATCTCGATATCCATCAGAATGGTTGTTACTATATAAAACATTTATACTTGATCTTTTGCCTCCAATAGCTATTTTAGCAACATTTCTCACGAGTCCATAACTTCCTAAGGATGTTGATAGCGAAGTTTCTATACCTTTATTTGTAATAAGTTCAGGTCTTAATAGAATAGTACCACCTAAGCCAACACCATAACTACTAGATGATGGTCCTTTATGGATATCAATCCTAGAGATGGATCCTAACTCTAGATCTTCAATAGATGATTCTCCATTACCATCAGTTAAAGGAATATCTCCAAAATAAGTTCTGATATTGGCAGTACCGAATAAATTTCTCGCACCGATACCTCGGATAGTTATTCTATTTGTATTTAGAGTACCATTTTGCATAAGAACTCCAGGGACTTTATTAAGAATTGGATGTAGCTCAATCGTATTACCTCTATTAATGTCTTGTGCATTAAGAATAGTTATGGCATCTGTAGCATATTTTTTTTGTAAAGGAATTGATTGCGTGTTAATGAAAACTTCTTGTAATTCATTTACTTTAGTTTCGATAGGTATAATTAAATACTGTTTCTCTAGGGTTGTAATTATTTTACTTTGGTAACCTGTAAACGAAATTTCAATATTTCCGGAACTAATCATTTCGAATTTACCTAGTTCATTGGATAGTACTTTTTGACCTGTTTTTATATCTAATATGCTGGCATTACTAATCGGTATTAATGTTATTTTATCTATAATCAATCCAGAAATTTCTACTTGGGCTTGAATACTATAGGTAATGAAAAGGAAAAGAAATAATATTGTTTTTCTCAAAAGGTGCAATTTTGATCAAATATCGGAAACTAATTATGTATTGATTCTTAAAAATAACTTATAATTGTCGCTAAATCAAAAAATGAAATCAATTAAATATGTTATTAAATGATTAGAAAAATAGTTTGTATTGCTTTTATAGCATTCAGTTCGGTTTCTATTGCTCAAAGAATTAAAATAGATAAGAAAAAACTAAACTTTTTAAAAAACGAAACTAAGGTAGGTGTCAAGCTTACATTTCCGGAAGATATTACTTTTTTGAGTGATAATATGTCTGAAGAAGAGTTTATCGTATATATGAAGGATAGGAGGAATAAAAAAGATCCAACTAAAGGTGATATGTGGTTAGCAGAGTATAATAAAGCAAAACAGACAACTTGGAGGAGTGATTTTTTAGACGGAATTAATAACGCATTAGGAGAATACAGTGATTTAAGATTTGTGAAATCCGAAGACAAAACGAATTATTTATTAATTATAGAAGGGGATTGGATATACCCCGGTTATGGAGGTGGTGCAAGTGTTGGTAGAGAAGAAGCTAAGTTGGAAGTAACTTTGAAATTTGTTGATCTGTTAGACCCTCAAAATATATTGTATATTACACAAACACCAAAAATTATTGGAAACTATGCATATGGAGAATTCGGAACAATTCTAAGAATTGGAGAATGTTATAAGAAATTAGGATATTTATTAAATCTTCAGCTCAAAAGAATTTTAAAATAATAGTAGGTTTTAATAAAAGAGTTTACTTATATTTGCACCCGCAAAAAGGATAACCTTTTCGGGGTGTAGCGTAGCCCGGTTATCGCGCCGCGTTTGGGACGCGGAGGTCGCAGGTTCGAATCCTGCCACCCCGACAAAAAACCAATCACAGAAGTGATTGGTTTTTTCTTTTTTTAATCACAATCATTATATACTTACTATAGGAATCATGAATTTTTAGTGTGATTTACTCTAGTAATCAACCTTACTTTACAGATGCCTTTTTGATCAAGAAAAAGCTTTAAGATTAATTTTTAGAAACTCATCAACTTTATGTAGTACTGATAAAAGAGGAACTGTTAAGATTAGACAATAATATAATCATTACTTATAAATTTCAACCATTTTTTGAAGGGAACAAATTACCTTTAAAGAGTTTATATTAATTAATGTAAATTTCACTACTATTAATAATCTTCTTCTCTTTTTCCATAAGTAATCATATGTAAATTAAAAGATGTAAAAATATGTTTACTTGATTGTGCGTGTATAGGGATACTTCATGATATATATTCAAAAAGAAACGTATTAAAAACTAATTTTTAAGAAATGAAGGGTAAAAAATGATTTTTTTATTAATTTCAAATATTAGAAAAAGGGATTTTTCCCTTATATTTTATTTTTTTTAATAATTATTACTTGTAAAAAAAGTGTTTTTTTGTACTACAAAAATGATTTTTTCTTATTAAAAAATGTTAAATAAAGTGTTAAATACGTAAAAAAAGGATGAAATACTCCATTTTTTAACATAACGTAAAATTATTGTGGTTTTACCGCAGATAATTAAATTATGATTAATTTACCTTTACAATGCACTGGTAATCAGAGTTCAATGTTAGTGTAAATGATATGATTTTTAGGAGACTCCAAAAGAAATATGAATTATTTTATGGAAAAAAATAACTTTTAAAAAGTATAACAAAAAATGTTCTAAGATACTTTATAAAGCTATCTATAGTAGGTATTTAAAGTATATCCAAACCTAAATTACAATGATTAAAAAGACCGGAATTATTATTCCAGTCTATAACGAGTGTTATAGATTGGTAAAGGAAGAGTTTTGCATTTTTTTAAGTAAGCAAAACTTCTATGATGTATGTTTTGCAATATCTCGTGATGACGATGATGTTTCTGAATTATCATATCAATTGAATGGAATAAATCAAAAAAAATGTTTATAGATGAAGTAACTATTTTATTTAAAACTAATAACCAAAGCAGATTAAGGAGCTAAATTAATGAGACACACCTATAATAATGTCAAGTAACTAATTGGAGGTGGCATATTGTTGAAGTTTGATAGAACATTATGTGTAGATGCTTGATGAGAAAATTCAATATTTTTATGAAAAAAACTATACTATTTATATTTTTATTTATCACGATAAAGTTTGCATATGGTCAACTCCCTTTTGATTGCAATGAAGCTAAGTTTTATCAAGTGATTTCAGGATCTTTAAGATCTTATGATCCGGTTACAGGTTCTTATTCAGAGCCATTACATACTACGCCAAGCTATAATGCTGGAGGTTACAATAATGTAGATGATTTTTTATACGCTATTAGAAGTAGTGATAGACATTTATTAAGAATCGGGATGGATCAAGTTGTAGATCTCGGAGCTGTTGCCACTAATAGAGGTGTTGATTTTGGTGGAGGTTATGCAGCGGATGTCGATAGCGAAGGGAATTTATGGGTCTTCCAAAATTCACAAGGAAGACAATCTTTTCATAAAATTATTAACCTTCAGAGTTATGATGGTACCACTTCACCAACTTTTGAGATAGTAGTAGCAGATCAAGCTTCTCCAAATACGTGTGCAGATATCGTTTTTATAGATGGAAATCTTTATGGAGGTAGTAAAGGAGAAGTCTATAAATGGGACTTATCGTCATCAACACCAGTTTTTAGTTCTAAAACAGTAACAGATTTACCTAATGATACTTTTGGAGCTTGTTATACAGACACTAGTAATAGGTTGTATGTGTCCAGTAATAAAGGAGGTTTACATTTGGTAAATGATTATGAAGGTGTCTCACCTTATGCTACATTATTGAATAATACAGATGTAACCAATCAGAACGATGGTTTTAAATGTGCAGCAGGTGTTTCTCCAATTGATGCCGATGGAGATGAGGTATTAGATCCTTTTGACAAGGATACTGACGGAGATGGAATCCCGGATATTGTAGAAGGAGGAGGAATAGATCCTTATGGAGATGATGATAACGATGGGATTTTTAATTATTTAGATCCTGATTTTGGCAACACGTGTAATAGTGGAGTTTCTTTAGTTTTTGATATTGATAGAGATGGTATTCCTAATGTACTAGATTTAGATAGTGATAATGATGGGATTTATGATATTGTAGAGGCTGGTCTTGGAAGTTACGACACGAATGGTGATGGTTTATTTAATAGTGAAGATGCTGGATTTCTGGATTCTGATTTAGATGGTATTGCAGATGTCGTGGATGTTGACCAAACAGGTGTTGCGTTTTTTCCGGATGATACTGATGGAGATTTAATTTATGATCCTTATGATATTGATGCAGATCAAGATGGGATTATAGATCTTATTGAAGGACAAAATAGTGCAACCTTCGTTTCTTTATCGGGATTGGATCAGGATAGAGATGGAGTTGATGATGCGTTTGATCCTGACCAAGGAGGTACTCCTCAAGGATATCAAAATACAGATAATACAGATACACCGGATTTTCTCGATACAGATTCAAACAATGATGGAGTTTTAGATACTGTAGATGCTTATGATACTAATAATGATGGTATCGCTGATACCACTTTAGCTAATAACGATTTTGATCAAGATGGACTTGATGATGGTTTTGATATTAAAGAAACTGTTTTTGATTCAGAAAATGGAGATCAAACACCAAGCAGTTTTCCTGTGGCTAGTACAGGAGAACGATATCAATATTTAGGTACATTTGATGTTGATGGTGTACCAGATTATTTGGTAGCAGATATTACTATAGATTCTGGCCTTTTGACCAAAATTGATGCAGCATTACCAGAGGGAGATTCTGTAGTAGATTTAAACCCTAATTATATTTATGGCGGTTATGATACTGATATTATAATAGAACAATCTACGAATGTCGCAATCACTTTTATCAATGAAAATACATCTTATGAAAACATTCTCGGATATTATACATACGATATTAATTCACCATTGGTAAAGACGCCGGAACCAGAGGATATTACTGTGATTTTGCCTAATTCATCCGCTTCAGGAAGTGGAGGAGGTTTAACTGCAGGGAATACCGTGGATTTAGGAAGTTTTCCGGCAAATACAGGAATAGGATGGGTTTTGTTGGTTGATGCGTGGGATGGTAGCGGTTTGGATGAAGGAATTTGGCAATTGTATTCGCAGACAGAATTTAATCCGGAATGTGACGAAACATTACGTCCTCATAATATATTATTTAAAGATGATTCTAATGAAGTCATTGTATTAGGTTTCGAAGATGAAAGAAGGGATTATCCAGGAGTAGATAATGATTTTAATGATTTATTGTTTTACATTACCGCAGATCAATATTCTTCTATAAAGACGAGTAATATAATTGATTTAGAAGAAGAAGGTGAAGTAACTTCTGGTAATGATGGTGGGTTAGAAAGTAATGGAGATTTAGCTACTTTAATAGCGAAAAGAAATTTTACTAGATCAAAAACCAATGAAGTATACAATAAGAAAAAATTACAAAAAGAATTTAAACCAGGTAGTAAGTCCTATAAAACTAGGAATAATGATGATTTAAGCATTTATTTTCCTCAAACTGGAGCTACTGGAACTGAAACTTCTTATGTTTCTACACCAGAGGATTTAATAGATATTACGAATGCATCCTCGGTATTTTCTGTTGATTATTATAATAACGAAAATAGAGTAGGAGTTGGTTTAGCAACTGTAACTAGCGGAAAAATATACGATCATTCTAAAACGATTTGTGATCGATTGAATGGTTCTGTTTTAGAAGACATAAGAACACTAAGTGTTCGGGATTATACTCTAGTGAATACCAAGATTCGGAGACCTTCAGGAGAATTAGAGCAAACTTTGCATTTTTCAGTAAGATTAGATGAGTTTCAAAATGAGTTATATAGTCTTTGGAATATTGATCAATATCCAGAAGGAGACTATTTGAACTTTCAAATTTGGGGAGGCTCTATTCCACAGGTAGTAAATATAGCGAATACCATTATCGATAAACTTTTAGAAGATAAAGGTTTAGGTAAGATGTTTATCCCATCTAATATTCCAGAGGTATTTGTGCAAAAAGGAAATTATAAGGATGGAAAGTTGATTCTTGATATCGTGAATAAAAATCAAGTTGATCAATTTGATTTTAGAGGGAATAAAAGAGTTACAGAATTATCTGACGAAGAATTAATGCTCTCATCAATTTCATTGTCTGGGTCGTATCAAGAGAGTATTATTATAGATACTGGATATTTATTTGATATTGGATTTGAGGTTACCGTTAATGATAAAACGGATGCATTATATCTAGCTGATGGACCTTGGGGTCTTGATTATAACCCAGAAGGAGCAGATGTAACCAATTTCGAAATTATAAAGGAAGAAATTACAGAAAATGATGCTGATGATTATTTGATAGAAAGAGACGTAATTGTACAAGGTTCTGTAAAAGAAACACTAAATATATTTAGAAGTGTTTTGGGTGGAGATTTAACATTGAATGTATCCGAATACAATGAATTAAAATTTGAATTGCAAGCAAACAGAGAAGTAGAAGTTATTCTTGTAAATAAAGAATTAACCGATTGGGAAAATAGGTTAAGGTATACTATTTCTGGAGATGGCAATATGCAAACATTTAACATATCTTTTTCGGAGTTCACAAATCCTAGTGGAGATAATGGAACACAATTACAGGATATTAGAAGCATCGTGTTTTCTGTACAAGGAAATTATCAGACCTTCGAATCATTTGATATAAATATTACTGATATAGCCTTTACCAATGCAGAAGTATTAAGCGTAGAAGATCATGAAAACTTGGAAGAGGAAGTTAATTCTGTTATGAATTATCCAAATCCATTTCGCACAGCAACTGCAATAAAAGTACCTGAAACGATTAGGGGTAATGTTAAAATATCCGTTATCGATGTATTAGGTAAAGTAGTACAAGAAGAACAAGAAATTCCGATAAATGCAGCTAGGACAATTACTTTTATTCCTAAAAACCTAAGCCCAGGAGTATATAGATATATTGTTGTTGGGGATCAATCAACCAGATATGTAGGTAGTTTTATGATTTATTAAATGTATTGAATTACTGATTAATCTTTGTTAGTTAAAAAATAAAAAGATCACTTACTCTAAAGTAATAATAATTAGAGTAAGTGATCTTTTGCAGCTGTATTGAATTTAGTTATTTTTGAGTCTAAACTTAGACTAATAATGAAAAACATTCTCGCAATAGCAGGTTCCAATAGTAGTACTTCGATCAATCAAAAACTTGTGGAATATGTAGCTAAAGAAATAGTAGATCATAAAATTAAAGTATTAAAATTGGCAAATTACTCGATGCCAATTTATAGTGAAGATGAAGAAAAAGAAAATGGGTTTCCGGGAATGACTTTAGGTCTAAAACAAGAGATATCCGAAGCTGATGCTTTGATTATTTCTGTAAATGAGCATAATGGAAGCTGGAGCGCTTTTTTTAAAAACATTATTGATTGGTTATCTCGATTGGATCGTAATTTTTTAGAAGGAAAAAAAATACTTTTAATGAGTACATCACCTGGTCAAAGAGGAGGTTTAAGTTCTTTGGAATTTGCGAAGAATGTACTTCCTAGATTTGGAGGTGAGATTATAGAAAGTTTCAGTTTTCCTTCATTTCATGCGAATTTTTCTATAGAAAATAATGAAGTTACTGATGAAACACTTTTGTTGGGATTAAAGGAAGTTCTAAGTACTTTTGCGCATCAGATTAAATAACTTGTGCGTAGTACCAAAATATATATTTTAGAAAATTCTTCAGACTTTAAAATCAAATTATTGCAATGGGCGCAGCAATTTGATGAAATAGTATGGCTAGATTCTAATACGTATTCCCAGCAATATTCGAGTTATGATGCGGTTTTAGCGGTCGATGCTTTTACTGCTATACAAACAGATCATTATACCGGTTTTGATAAACTAAAAGAGTATCAGGAACAAACAGCTGATTGGATTTTTGGGTATCTATCTTATGATTTAAAAAATGATACAGAGCAATTAACTTCCAAGAATTTAGATAGTTTAAATTTCCCGGATTTATACTTTTTTCAACCTAAGAAGTTATTTTTTTTAAAGGATGATAGATTAGAAATTCAATATCTAAATATGGTGGATGATGAGATAGAGGAAGATTTTCTTGATATTCAGAGATTTCCATCCGCTATAAAGGTTCCTAATGATGATACGTCTTGTGGTAAAGTTAAAATTAGTTTGCGTATTTCTAAAGATGTCTATAAGCAAAAGATCCAACAAATGCTTGCTCATATTGCTCGTGGAGATATTTATGAGGCAAACTTTTGTCAAGAGTATTTTGCCGAAAATAGTTGTATAGCTCCACTAGAAACCTATTATCATCTTAATCAAATCTCTAAGCCACCTTTTGCAACTTTTTTTAGAAGAAGTCATCAATATTTGCTTTCTGCCTCTCCAGAAAGGTATTTAAGAAAAGAAGGAAATAAAATTATTTCTCAACCTATAAAAGGAACTGCTAAGCGTTCACAGAGAGAAGAAGAAGACAAACGACTTATTCAGGATTTAAAAAATGATCCAAAAGAACGCTCAGAAAATGTAATGATTGTAGATTTAGTAAGAAATGATCTTTCTAGAACAGCAGTTAAAGGTGCTGTGCAAGTAGAAGAATTATGTAAGGTCTATACATTTCCGCAAGTACATCAAATGATATCTACAGTGGTATCCGAGATTCATTCAGAAACGTCTCCAGTTGATGTGATTAGAACAACATTTCCTATGGGCAGCATGACAGGAGCGCCAAAGATTTCTGCAATGGAGATAATAGAAAAATTAGAAACATCTAAAAGGGGTTTGTATAGTGGTGCAGTAGGATATTTTACTCCAGAAGGTGATTTTGATTTTAATGTGGTGATAAGAAGTATATTATATAATGAAGACAAGCAATACATATCTTATACTGTTGGAGGTGCTATTACTGCCAAATCCGATCCAGATAAAGAATATGAGGAGTGTTTGATAAAAGCAAAAGCAATGCGAGAAGTGCTGGAAGGTATTTAACAACCAAGGTTAGCTTATTTGCTTAAATAAGGTTTTTTCTAAAGCTTTTTCTGACATCAATAATTGTTTCTTTAACTTCTTGTGCTGTAATGTTTTTTATTCTAGCAATTTCTTCAAAATTTAATTTTCCAAAAACAAATAGATCAATAATTTTAGAAGTTTCTAACGGTAACCAACTATAGAACTTACCTAATAATTGTTGTTTCTTGTTTTCTGTAGATTCCTCGGAGTCAATCAATTTAAGGATAGCAGAATCAGAGTCATCATAAATAAACAATTGTTTGTTTTCTGAGTTTTGATGGTACGAAATATCATTGAGATCTTCATTCATGATCAACTTGTTATCGGATTCTAGGGTGTAGTTTTCTTCTAGTTTATCAAGTTCATCTCTTAAAAAGTAATTTGTACTTATACATTGTTGATGCCAACCTTCTCTTTTGTAAAGTTCATCGATCAAATGATCAGCTATTCTAAAAAGTTTCAATTCTAAGGATAATTTATCGATACCAATATCTAAATGCTCTTCATTATAAAGATTTACGATAGCATCATCTATAATACCATTAGAACAATACATATTTCTGGGAAGAACTCTAGTGCTTTCTGCAATATATAATCGATGTTTAACATATGGATGGAGATGAGGTACTACAGATAATAGTTTTTTGCTAAACTCTTTTTTATGATCATTTTCATAATATTTTGGCATTTCATCTATCCTATTCATAATATCAAAATTTTAAGAGTTGTTTAAAAATAACAAAAAGGATTGAGTTTTTGTGTTAAAAACCTGAAATTCAGATGTTAAACAAGCTTAAAAGAAAGGTTTGTTTACTTTTACAAAATCGTATATTTGATATCAGTCTAAAGATAAATTTTCAGGAATATTGAAGCAGCAGTTTAAAATCCATATAGAAGATCATTTACCGTTTCTAAAAGGAAGTAAATTACTAATTGCTTGTAGTGGAGGTTTGGATAGTATTGTGCTAGCACATATATGTCATTTGCTTGATTTTGAAATTGGTATTGCACATTGTAATTTTAATTTAAGAGGTTCGGAAAGTGATGGAGATGAACAATTTGTGTCTCAATTCTCTGATGCAATTAAAGCTCCTTTTTTTGTAACTCATTTTAATACGGAAACCTATGCTAATAGTAACAAACTTTCTATACAAATGGCCGCAAGAGAGCTTAGGTATGATTGGTTTAATATGTTGGTTCAAGAATATAACTATGACTACCTGTTAACAGCGCATCATCTAGATGATAATTTAGAAACCTTTCTAATAAACCTTTCTAGAGGAACAGGAATCGATGGACTTACTGGGATTCCTGAAATTAATGATCACTATGTAAGACCATTATTACCTTTTTCTAGAGAACAAATTTTAGAATTTGCAACCAAAAATAATCTTACCTGGCGAGAAGATAGTAGCAATAAGAGTACAAAGTATGTCAGAAATAAATTAAGACATAATGTTATCCCCGAACTTTTGACAGTTAACACGAAGTTTTTAAATAATTTCGAAAATACATTGGATAATTTAAAACAGACTCAAAACTTTGTCAGGGATCAAGTAGAGATTGTTAGAAAAGAAGTGTTTGAATATGCTGAGTTAGATACGATCAAAATATCGATTTATAAACTACAACAATATAAAGACCCAAAAACATATTTATATTTTTTATTAAAAAAATATGGTTTTACTGCTTGGGATGATATTGCACAAATTCTAACTGCCCAATCTGGTAAACAAGTTTTTTCGCCTACGCATAGATTAGTAAAAAATCGATTGCACGTATTGCTCTGTCCAATTATAGAAGATGTTTCAGATCGCGTATATACCATTCCTGAAGAAGAGAATATGATTATGATTCCTTCTGGAATGATTCAACTTAAAGAGGTTTCTGAGTTATCTGATATGGATCTAAAAACGATTTATGTAGATAAAGAAAAGTTAAAGTATCCCTTAATTGTAAGAAAATGGAAAGAAGGCGACTATTTTTATCCCCTAGGGATGAGAGGCAAGAAAAAGTTGAGTAAGTATTTTAAAGATGAAAAACTATCTTTGCTCGCTAAAGAAAGAGTCTGGTTGCTATGTTCTAATAATGAGATTATATGGATTATAAATTATAGAGCAGATAACAGATTTAAAATAAACCCCAAAACGAAACAATTACTAAAAGTAACAATAACCTAATGAGGAATATTCTACTATTATTGACAACATTGTTGTTTTCTACCACGTTATTTTCGCAAATATTTGAACCTATTAAATGGGAAAGTAGCGTTAAAGAAGAATCAGAAAATGTTTATATATTATCTTTTGCAGCTACTTTAGAAAAAGGGTGGCATATATATTCACAGAAAGAAGTAGATACAGACGACATAGCTCCGACAGCAACAGAATTCACATTTTATAATGAGGAAAAAGCATACGAACTAGTTGGAGAGACTATAGAACCAGAAGGTATACAGAAGTTTGATAAGGTATTTGAAATGGATATCAAATATTTTGAGGATAGTGTTGTGTTTACCCAAAAAATAAAACGATTAGAACCATCTCTTAAAACGGTGAAGGCCGAAGTGTTTTTTGGAGTATGTGATGATGAAAAATGTCTAGCTCCTGATATAGTAGAGTTTAATCTTAATTTGTCAGGAAAAAATATAGATGAAACAAAAAATCCAGATGTTTCTAAATCTTCTTCAGAGGATACAGATAGAGAATCTACGTCTTCTAGTAAGGATAGTAATAATGATGAAAAAGGTAGTCAAAAAGGTTTATGGAGTACCTTTATCTTAGCTTTCTTATCCGGATTTGCCGCATTATTGACACCATGTGTGTTTCCTATGATTCCAATGACAGTAAGCTTTTTTACTAAGCAAAGTAAAAATAGAGCCTCGGGTATAAAGAACGCAATCTTTTATGGTATTTTTATTATCGTAATCTATGTTGGATTAGGTTCTGTGGTTACAGCTATTTTTGGAGCAGATGCATTAAATGCTTTGTCTACTAATGTCTGGTTTAATTTGTTGTTTTTTGCCTTACTTATCGTTTTTGGACTTTCCTTTCTAGGAGCTTTCGAAATTATGTTGCCAAATTCTTGGGCGAACAAAGTAGATCGACAAGCTGATAAAGGTGGGATGATAGGTATATTTTTTATGGCATTAGCACTTGCTATTGTATCATTTAGTTGTACTGGTCCTATAGTTGGAACTATATTGGTAGAAGCAGCTTCTAAGGGAGGAATTGCTCCTATAATTGGGATGCTTGGTTTCTCACTAGCAATTGCATTGCCATTTGCGCTTTTTGCTATGTTTCCAGGTTGGTTAAATTCTTTGCCCAAAAGTGGTGGTTGGCTAAATACGGTTAAAGTTTTTCTAGGTTTTTTAGAATTGGCATTTGCATTTAAATTTCTATCTAATGCGGATTTAGTGCTACAATTAGGGTTATTACAAAGAGAGGTATTTCTTGCAATATGGATTGCTGTTTTTGGAACGCTTGGATTGTATTTGTTGGGTAAAGTGAAACTTCCTCATGATTCGCCAATAGAAAATATTTCAGTAGGAAGACTATCGATAGCTCTACTGACATTAGCATTTACTATTTATTTAATTCCAGGTTTATGGGGAGCACCATTAAAATTGATAAGTGGTTTCCCACCACCACAAACATATAGCGAATCGCCTAGAGGTTTTGGAGGTTCTAGTAGTAACAGTTTACCAGGCTCAGAGCTTCCAGAAGGAGCCAAGTATGGAGAACATGATATAATATCTTTTACAGATTATCAAACAGGTCTAGATTATGCTAAAAAAGTGAACAAGCCTGTTTTAATTGATTTTACAGGATATGCTTGTGTCAATTGTCGCAAAATGGAAGAATATGTATGGTCTGAACCAGCAGTTTTGAAAACGTTGAAAAACGATGTGGTTTTAATCTCCTTATATGTAGATTATAAAAAAGAACTACCTGAATTAGAACAGTATGTCTCAAAAACTACTGGCAAAAAAATAAAAACAATAGGTAATAAATGGAGTGATTTTCAGATTACTAGATATAAAGCAAATGCGCAGCCTTATTATGTTTTAGTAGACCATAATGAAGAAAACCTGAGCAAACCAGTTGGATATACTCCTAACGAGAATGAGTATTTAGGTTGGTTAAAAAAGGGGATCGATAATTTCTCGGTTAAATAAAAAGATTGAGTGTAGTATATTGGAATTATATACAGATAAATAGATGAGCCTGTAGTGAACACTACAGGCTCATCTATTTGTTAATATTTCTGATGATTGTTAAAATCTCCTTAAAATAGAGTTTGTCAGCATTCCATTTTTTTATCTTCAGCATTCAACTAAACTCGAGCATATGCTATCAACTAGAATACTACTATTATCTTTTCTGAGTCTTTTTATTTTTGTAACATCTTGTAATAAAAAAACGGATACTATTAGTACTGCAGAAACTAAAGAAGAAGTTACAATTAATGAAGAAAAAGAAACGTATGAGGTAAAAGAATTTTACTCTAAAAAAGAAGTAGATATTGTAATGAGGGATGGAACCAAATTACATACTACAATATACTCACCAAAGGATACTAGCAAAAAGTATCCTATATTAATGCAACGAACGCCTTATAGTTCAAGACCTTATGGAGAAGATCAGTTTCGTTCTAAAATAGGTCCGAATGAATTTTTGATGAAAGAAGGTAATATTGTTGTATATCAAGATGTTCGAGGTAGATGGATGAGTGAAGGAGTATATGACAATATGAGAGCATACATTCCTAATAAAAAAGATAAACAATTTGATGAAGCAAGTGATACGTACGATACTATTGAATGGTTAGTAAATAATGTTGAAAATAATAATGGTAATGTAGGTGTTTGGGGAATTTCGTACCCTGGTTTTTATGCAACATATTCCTTATTAGACTCTCATCCAGCGTTAAAGGCTGTGTCTCCTCAGGCATGTATTGGTGATTTCTTTTTTGATGATTTCCACCATAATGGAGCGTATTTATTAAGTTATTGGAGAGCAACGGCAGTATTTGGTTATGAAAAAACAGAGCCGGTAAAAGAAAGTTGGTATACATTTCCAGAGCTAAAGGCCAAGGATCAATATCAGTTTTTTCTAGATGCTGGACCACTAAGTACTTTAGATCAATATTATAAAGAAGATAATGTCTTCTGGACCCAACTCAAAGAACACCCTAATTATGATGAGTTTTGGCAAAAAAGAGGAATTATTCAACATCTTAAGGATATCAAACCTGCAGTAATGGTTGTTGGTGGTTTGTTTGATGCAGAAGATTTATACGGTCCGTTTGAGACGTATGAAAAAATAGAAAAAAACAGTGATAACTATAATATCATGGTTTTTGGCCCTTGGAGTCATGGAGATTGGGCAAGAAATAAAAAGCGTCAGGCAATAGGAAATGTGTATTTTGGAGATGATATTTCTCTTAATTTTCAACAAAATATAGAAACAAAATTCTTTAATCATTTTCTTAAAGGAGAAGGAGATAATGAAAGTGGATTAACAGAAATTCAAATTTTCGATACAGGAAAAAAGGAATGGAATACATTTGATAGTTGGCCTCCAAAAAATGTAGAAAAGAAAACAATGTATCTATCTGGTGATGATTTAACAGAAACTTTTGGCAATGGATTTTCAGAATTTGTTAGTGATCCAAAAAAACCTGTACCGTACACAGAAGATATAAAAATGGTATTCACACCTAGAAAATATATGACAGATGATCAGCGTTTTGCAGCGAGACGACCGGATGTACTGGTATATGAAACTCCTGTGCTTACAGAAGATATGACACTTTCGGGAGAGATTTTGGCAAAGTTAAAAGTGGCAACTACAGGAACTGCTGCTGATTGGGTAGTTAAATTAATAGACGTGTACCCAGCTGATGCAGAAGATACAGAAGAAACACAGAAGTATCTTAAAATGTCTAACTATCATATGATGGTTCGAAGTGAAGTGCTTAGAGGAAGATTTAGAAATAGTTTTAGTAAGCCAGAGCCGTTTACACCAAATCAAAAAACAGATGTTAATATAAAGCTTCAAGATGTACATCATACATTTCTAAAAGGTCATAAAATTCAGATTCAGGTACAGAGTACTTGGTTTCCTTTTATAGACCTAAATCCACAGACTTTTGTACCTAATATTTTCAAAGCAAAAGCATCAGATTTTAAGAAACAAACGCATAAAGTTTTTGAGGATTCGTCAGTCGAGTTCTCCGTGTTAAAATAGACTAAACTAACTAAATTTAATACCCCTTTAGAAATGATTAAAGCAAAATTTACTTTGTTATCTTTTTGCTTCTTACTATTTATTTCTGCCTGTAAGAATACTAGTGAGGAGATTAAACCTTTAGTGTCTGCTGAAGAACAAATCGAGATACACTCTAAAAAACTTAATGATTGGTTTGAGACTCAGTTTCAAGAAGAAGTAGCTGAATCTCCTATGATGCAAACGTATTTAGGTGTAAAAACAGAAGATTATGGTAAATGGGATGATGTTTCTTCTAAAAAAGAAGTAAAAGACCTAGATAAAGCTAAAAGAAGATTGAGGTATTTAAATGATTCAATTGATATTACTAAACTAAACAAAGCGACTGCTTTGAGTTATCGATTGATGAAAGAAGATTTAAGAAATGAAATAGATGATTTTCAATATCGTTTTTATGATTACCCTATAAATCAAATGCATGGAATGCAAGCAGAAATCCCAGCTTTTTTGATCAATATGCATAAAATAGAAAATAAGAATGATGCAGATGCTTATATTTCAAGACTGGAAGGAATGGATGAGCTATTTGCGCAGCAATCAGAAAATATTAAGATCAGGGAAAAGAATGGAATTGTTCCTCCTAAGTTCGTTTTTGCTAAGGTTCTTAATGATTGCCGTAATCTAGTAACAGGTAAACCATTTGATGATTCGAACAACGAAAGCACATTATTATCTGATTTCAAATCTAAAATAGAGAAATTAGAGATTTCAGAAGAAGCAAAGGATAGTTTGGTTTTTAAAGCTGAGTTGGCTTTAAAAGGAGATGTAAAAACCGCCTATGATCAATTAATTACTTTCTTAGAAGATCAGCAACAAAGAGCTACTACAGAAGATGGAGCTTGGAAATTTCCAAAGGGTAATGCGTTTTATAATAATGCTTTAAGACGAACTACTACTACCAATATGACTGCAGAAGAAATTCATCAACTTGGATTAGATGAGGTGGCTAGGATTCATAAGGAGATGAAAGATATTATGACCGAGCTTAAGTATGAAGGAACGTTGCAAGACTTTTTTAAATTCATGAAAGAAGATGAAAGATTTTATTACAGTAATGACGAAGCTGGCAGAGAAGAATACCTTAAAAGAGCAGTGGGGTTAATAGATAATATGAAATCTAGAATGGATGAACTATTTATCACTAAACCCAAAGCGGATATTATTGTGAAAGCAGTAGAACCTTTTAGAGAAAAAAGTGCTGGAAAAGCATTTTATCAAAGAGGAACTCCTGATGGATCAAGACCAGGAACTTATTATGCAAACCTTTATGATATGGAAGCAATGCCGAAATATCAGATGGAGGCTCTTGCATACCACGAAGGAATACCAGGACATCATATGCAAATTTCTATCGCGCAAGAATTAGAAAATATTCCAAAATTCAGAAAGTTTGGTGGATATACTGCGTATGTAGAAGGATGGGGGTTATACAATGAGTTCTTACCAAAGGAAATAGGACTTTATAATGATCCATATTCTAATTTTGGAAGGTTAGCAATGGAGCTGTGGAGAGCTTGTAGACTAGTAGTAGATACTGGGATACATACTAAGAAATGGACGAGAGAGGATGGAATTAAATATTATACAGATAATACTCCAAATGCCGAGAGTGATGCCATAAAAATGGTAGAAAGACATATCGTAATGCCAGGTCAAGCCACCGCTTATAAAATAGGAATGAATAAAATTCTAGAACTAAGAGAAGCTGCTAGATCTAAACTAGGGAATGAATTATTTGATATACGAGAGTTTCATGATGTGGTTTTGACAAATGGTGCAGTACCACTTACGATACTTGAAGAATTAGTGAATGAATGGATAGCATCTAAGAGTGAAACATTAGAAACTAAAAAAACAAGTTGAGATTCAGTTTCATACTAATCTTTTATTTATAAGTCAATAGCCTTTCATTCGCTGAAAGGCTATTTTTTTGATCTAAATGGATCTAAATTATGGTTAATCTGTAAATTTAAGTAAGAATAATACTACAATATAACATGTTTTAAGATATTTTTGTGTACTTTGCTGGTGTAATTGGTATTTAATCTGATTCTAGCCCCAAAATAGATCATATGAATAAAGCAATTTTAACCTTTGTGATTTTCTGCGCAATGAACCTACTTGGTTTTTCGCAAAGTCAATTTTCAGCCGTTGATTTTTCTAAAATAGAAAACGTAAAAGACTCTTTGTTATTTAATAGTGCGGTAAATGATTTACAGCATTATGTCAATGAAGATCAATTAGACCGAGCAGATGATATCGCTAACAAGCTTATTGAGCTTGGCCATGATATTAAGTATTTTAAAGGATTAGGTTTAGTATACAGGCTGAAAGGCGTTATTAATAACGAATTGAATAAGAGCATCGATTCCAATGAAAGTTTTGAAAAAGCCGTACTCAATTTTCAGAAAATTGATGACAAAAACGGCTTAGCAATGGTAAGTAATGATAGATACAATATCGAAAGAAATAAAGGTAATATAGAGCAAGCTGCTAACTACTTATTAGACGCCAAACTACATCGAGAACAATTAAATGATAGTGTAGGTCTTTCTGCCGTATACAATAATTTAGCAATCATTTATAAGGAGCTTAATGATGTCCCAAATGCAGAAAAATATTACTTGAAGTCAATGAATTTGGGTAAGAAATTGAAGACCGATGGTGTAGGGTTGGTTATCAATAATTTAGCTTTATTATATACAGAAGGAGGAAAGCTTAAAGAGGCGCAGAAGCTTTTAGAAGAAGCATTAGTAATTAATAAAGCAGAAGATGATCTAAGGCATATGGCTCAATCATATAGTATTATGGCTAAAGTAGCAATGTATGGAAAGGAATATGAAAAAGCTAAAAAATTCTATGACACAACACAGTGTGTTGGTACCCAAGCCAATTTCAAAATAATAGTGATAAATGCAAAACAACAATTAGGGATTATAGCACTTGAACAACAAGAATATGATAAAGCAGAGAAATATTTAGAAATAGCAAGAGAGGATTTGGTTAAATCAAATGTTACATCACTAATTTTGAAGAACTATAAACATTCATTTAAACTAGATTCGGCTCGAGGTAATTTATTAAACGCTATAGCTTGGCAAAAAAAATATCAGGAACTTTCTGATAAGAGAATGAACGATATTACCACAAAAAAGGTAGAAAACACAAAATCTAGATACGAAGCCGAGTTAGAACAACTTAAATTGATAGATGAAAAAGAGAAGCGAGAACAAAAAACAAAAGAAGAATTGTTCAGATATAGGTTATTAGCATTTATTAGTTTAGCAGTCATTGCAGTAATCTTAGTCTTTATGGTGCTTATTATCAAAACAAGGAAAGAAAGAAAAAGATATATTAAAGAACTCAATGAATCTAATCAGGTAAAAAACAAACTATTCTCTATTATATCCCATGATCTTAAAAACGAAATACATGGTTTAGAAAGTAGCCTTAATTTAATGAAAGAAGATGTTATATCCACTGATGAATTTAAAGAAATAGTGCCATTATTAGCAAATAGAACACATCAAACATCTATTTTACTTAATAACTTATTGAATTGGTCAAAATCACAGATGAAAGAGCTTAACGCGCAACCTACTACTTTTGATATTACTGAAGTTATTAGCAATAAGTTTACATTTTTTAAACCAAAAGCCGAGAAGAAGGATATTAAACTAATTAATAAACTAGATCCTACATTAATCTTTGCTGATAAAGATATGTTCGGAATTGTAGCCCAAAACCTGATAGCTAATGCAATTAAATTTTGTAACCCAGGTGATTCAATAGCCTTAATATCTAGGGAAAAAGAAGATTATTACGAAATTTGTTTTGAAGATACAGGTATTGGTATCGACCCAAGTAATCTTAATAAATTATTTGCCGAAGATACATTTACTACTACAGGTACAGAAAATGAAACAGGAACTGGTCTTGGTCTTAGGATATGCAAAGAATTAATAGAACTTAATCAAGGTAAGATACAAGTCGAAAGTACACCTGGAAAAGGAAGTGTTTTCTCAGTTTCATTACCAAAAGCGGCTTGAGCTTAGGTTATTTATCCATTATGCTTCTAAACTGATAAAAGAACCGTTCTATAAGTCTTAAATCTTCTGTTATTATTTCTACAGAACCACGCATTTCTTGTTGAAAAGGTATTTCTTTGTTATAGGTAGTTATGAGTTTTTTAGGAAGTTTTACATCAATAAGATATAAACCATCTTTATCTGGTAACATGGATATATAATCTACTGTTCCTTGTAACATCCCGAACTCATCATCCGGAAAATTTTCTAATTTAATATTCGCTTTTTGTCCTAATTTTATTTTTCCAGAATTCTGAGTAGGAGCTTTTATTTTAGCCACATAAGAAGAAGATTCTTGAATTGGGATTACAATAAAAACAATATCTCCAGCGGTAACATTTTCGTTCTCGAAACGATAGTTTGAAAATGAAACTCTTCCTTCTATGTCAGACTGCAGTAAGTATCTTAATTCCCAATCTTTAATACTTTTTTTCAATTGATCAAACGATTGTATTACCTTATTACGTAGGCTAATTTCCTCTCGTTGTTGATTAAATTCAGCTCCTTTTGAAGTTTTTTGTGCATTACTTATACCTTCTTTGATTTGAGAAAGTTGGGAGTCATAATTTTTATAATTATTCTCAAACTGCAGATACTCAATTTTAGATGCTTCATATTCTTGCTGAGAAATACTTCCTTTATCATATAACTCTTGCTGCCTGTCAAAAGCTTTTTTCTTAAAACTTAAGGCACTTTTTTCCACCTTTTTTTGACTTAAGATGCCTTCTTGTCTTCTATACAATTCTGATAAAGATATCTGATTAGCTAAATTTTCATCCGAATAAGGTTGCAAATCCTTATTTAAACTATACTCAATATAACTGTTTTCAAAAGTTGCATAGCTTGTTTGTATATCTCCTAATTCAAGTATTGGAGGCATTTGGGCGAATGGGAACTCTATTTTTCTATTATTAATCGTAATAGTGTCAATAACTCTTTTGAGACTAAAAACATCTAAATAGTTTGCTGTATTCCTTAAAATGGCCAATGGAGTTCCTTCGGGAACCGTATCTCCTTCTTTTACTAGTATTGCTTCTATTTTTTCACTGACATTTGCTTGTTCTTTTTGTAGTGGAAAATTTGTTGTTATTATTGCTTGTGCAGGAATAGTATCGGGATATTTAAGCATCCATGACAGAAATAACAATAATAGAATTAATACTAATATTAATAGATTCCCCCATCGAATCATCCAATGCGGTACTCGAGTTAAAATCTCTTGAACTTCTTCACTTCTTAATTGTATGTCGTCTAAATTATCTGGCATGTTACTTTCCTAATTCTAATTGATTTTTAACCAAATTATAATAGCTTCCTTTTTCTTTGATCAATGATTCATGATTTCCTACTTCTATAATTTCTCCCTTATCAAGCACTACAATCTGATCTGCATTTTTAACAGTACTTAATCTGTGTGCTATTACCATAACTGTTTTATCTTTGAAAAAAGTATCTAATTTTTCCATGATAACCTTCTCATTATTGGCATCTAGAGCAGAAGTTGCTTCGTCAAAGAATAAAAATTTAGGGTTTTTGTATACAGCTCTAGCAATAAATAATCTTTGTTTTTGACCAGTACTTAATCCCACACCTTCCATTCCTATTTTGGTGTTATAAGATAATGGTAAAGATTCTACAAATTCCTTGATATTAGCTACATCTACAGCATGAGCTAATTTTTTCTTGTCTACATAATCTTCTCCAACCGCAATGTTATTAGCAATTGTATCATTAAATATATAACCTTCTTGCATCACAACCCCAAATTGATCTCTCCAAGATTTCTGAGATACGTGTTGTAAATCATGAGAGCCGATAAATATTTGTCCTTCATCAGGTTCGTAAAACTTTAGTAGAATTTTCATAAGGGTAGTTTTTCCGCTACCACTTACACCTACTACTGCTGTTATTTTATTAGCAGGAATAGAGAGTTTTAAATTTTGTAAGACAGGTTTGTCCGAACCAACATATCTAAAACTAAGATTTTTAATTTCAAAACCAGAATTATCTGGAATTTCCCGAATCTTTTCTTCTCCGGATTTTTCTTCGTCTTCCTTATTATGAATTTCTCCAAGACGTTCTAATGAAATCTGAGCGTCTTGCAATTCTCTTAAGAAATTAATCAATTGAGTAATTGGAGCATTTAATTGTCCTACGATAGATGTAATTGCCAGCATCATACCCAAAGTAATTTCTCCGTCAATCACCAATAAAGCAGAAAGAACAGTAATTAGTATGTTTTTTAGCTCGTTTATAAAAGCAGAACCAACACTTTGATATTGTTCTAAAGCTAGGTTTTCTATAGATATTTTGAAAAGCTTAGCTTGTACAAATTCCCAATTCCACCTTTTTCTTTTTTCGGCATTGTGGAGTTTAATTTCCTGCATACCATTTACCAACTCAATTACCTTGCTCTGTTCTTCACTGATTTGGGAAAAACGTTTATAATCTAATTTTTTACGTTTTTTGAAAAATATTAATATCCAAGCAAAGTAAAAAGCACTACCAATTGCAAAAACTGAAAAAATGGAGAAACTGTAATAAATAAGAACAATACTAAAAACGATTAAGTTCACCATCGAAAATAATACGTTTAATGAGGACATAGTAAGGATCTGTTCTATCCTTTTATGGTCATTAATCCGCTGTAATAAATCTCCAGTCATTTTTACATCAAAATAGGAGATGGGTAGATTCATTAACTTAATAAAGAAATCTGATATTAGAGAAATATTTATTCTAGTACTTAAATGTAATAAAATCCAACTTCGTAGAACATCTATTAAAGTTCTTCCAATAAAGAGCGATAATTGTGCGATTAACACTAGATATACAAAATTAATATCTTCGTTTTCGATACCTACATCAACGATACTCTGAGTAAGAAAAGGAGTAATTAATTGTAATAAACTCCCTGCAGTTAATCCAAGAATAAGTTGAAAAATGAATTTTTTGTATTGGAAAACATATTTAGAAATAAATTTGAAACCAAACTCTTCATCTTTCTCATCTAAATTATCATTGTAGAATTTTGGTGTTGGTTCAACTAATAATGCAACACCTTCTTCACTAGTTTGATCAGCATTATTACCAATCCAAGCTTTAATGAATTCTTCTTTGGTGTATGTAATTAAACCATGGGCAGGGTCTGACACATAAATTGTCATACCTCCTTTTTTGGTAGTTTTGACTTTATAAACTACTACATAATGTACTTTGTTCCAGTGTACTATACAAGGCAAAGGAACTTCTAATAATTGATCTAAGGATAGTTTTACTCCTAATGATCTAAATCCAATACTTTCTACAGCTTCGCTTAAACCGAGTAAAGAACTTCCTTCTCTTGTTGTCTCACTTAGAGATCTAAGTTTCTGAGTGTTTAGTACTTTTCCGTAATGTTTAGCTATGATTTTAATACAAGTAGGTCCACAATCTTTTGATTCGGCTTGTTTGTAAAAAGGAAATTTAGGCATTAAAAGTTTTAATTTTGAGTGATGAGTTGTTCTACAAAGAAAAGTAATTCTTTTTGATTATACTATCAAACTTGATTAGATACTAAATTGTTTATATGAATTAGTTTAACTAATAAGCAATTTGTTACCCAAGAAAGATGAATTATTTTTAAATATTATTTTTTAAGTTGATAGCGAAACGCTAACATGTTCTGGTTGTAGGATTTCTAATAATAACGTTTTTTCTAGTACAAAAGAAATCATCCTAGTTTTAAAACTTGTAATGTCTTGTCCAAACTGTTTTAAGAAATCTTCATCTTTTGATAATTCATCATATAGTTCTTTTATGGAAACAGGTTCCATAAAATATAGTAAAATACTATGCCAACCAACAAGATCTTTTTTATCTACTTTTCTATTATATGGAATTGTAAATTCTATAGTGATTGGCTCTGCATTAAAATCGATAATACATTCTTTTTTTAAAACAAACTTGGTTGTTAGCAATTCTTCAATAGTTACGTTTTCTACAAAATCATAAAAATCAAATATATTCTGTAATCTAGAAGGCTTAATTTCTTGATCAAAACCTTGATAAGGAAAAAGTTTATGGAGTTTAGTTTTTATATTCTTATAATATTCCGGGAAATGATATTGAAGTCTGGCTTCAATTTGTTCGCAAGCAAAAATTGATTTTTTAGCAAATCCAATACAATGAATGAATTTAGAAATAAGGGGTACTGTACTTAAATCAATGATTTCTGCAAAATTTGGTTGTACGTTATCAAATAAATATTGAACTTTTAAATCGTTTTTATCCGTAATAGCAAATCCCAGTTGTTGTTCGAAAATAGTATTGAATATTCCAATATCTATATAAGGGAAATGACGTTGGTTTTTTTCTATTAAGTTTTTAGCTGTAGCATACAATTCTTTAAAATAATTATTGTTTTTCCCGCCAATAAAGCCGGCATTATGAGCTTGAATTTTACCGTTTTTGTAATAGTTATTTATGAGTTCATTAGGTATAGAATCAAAATTTGCGAGCATATACTTAAATGTTTTAGCATACCCAGGAAAGTTTGTTTCAATGTTTTGAGCAATGATGTCATACTGATCGATATCGTAAGGGATTTTGTCCCAAATAAAAATATCATTATCTAAGTGAATAAAAGGTTCACTTTGTTCAGCACATGTAACGAGCTTCCCAAAAGCCCATAGTTTGGGATGATAATTATTGATTTTCTCCAGATTAGTATGAATGTTAGAATAGGGTAATTCTAGTAAATCATCAAATAGTTCTTTTCCTCTATTGTCAGTAAATAGTTCATTTGATTTGTAAAACCTATTTATGGTTAGAGCGCTTAAGGCAAAACTATAAAATGCATATTTTTGATTTGGCCATCCACCATTAAACCTAGCATTTGCATCATCCGAGTTGTGATATGTAGGTTTAGTCCAAAAACTTTGAATTATTTTCATGATACTGTGTGTTTAAAAAGAGGATGTTTAAAAAACACCCTCTATAAATTAAGATGAATAGATCTTAGTAATTAGGCTTACACCAAGTATGCAATTCAGTGTCATAATATAAATATTGACCGTTAATCCAAGACCCATGAGGAGGATACATTTTACCAGATGGGCAATTAGGGTAAGACCCATATTCGTAGCCACCAGTAATTTGCTTAGCTTCTTTTCTGTCTAAGATTTCACCTTTGATTTTCTTTAAAATTTCTGATTTTTTCATTTTTACATGATTTTAAATTAATAATGATTTGATAGTATACTATTACTATATAATACGATGAAAAGGAGAAATGTTACTAGGGAGAAATTCACTTAAACGTTGTAGTGTTGATAAGTTGTTAGAATTGTATGTTTTTTAACATAATCCTGACATAAGTATTGGTTAAAATGTTATTTTTTTATCAAAATGTGGCCCTATGCAATGTGAACTGTGGAGAAGTGGTAATTTCCTTTTGAAAGAAAATTTTAGAAGAGATATAATTATTAATGACGAACATTCTTGAGATATATAAAATAAAAAGGAGTGTTTTTATATAAAACACTCCTTTTTAAGGATACAATCAAGCTTGGCTTTTAGCGTAAACTTAACTTGGTGGAGGCTATTCCTTTTTCATTTTGGATTTGTACTAAGTACAATCCGCGGGCTAATTCTCCTATTTCAAAATTAGTTCCCGGTTCAAAATTACCTTCAAATTTCTTGGCTAATGAACCAGTGATATTATAAACAAATACTTTCTGTACAGATTCATCAATACTAAATGTAGTTTTAGCAGGGTTAGGGTATGCGTTAAAACTATTCCCTTTAATAAAATCCTGAGTACTTAAACTACGTTGTTGATTCGCATATATTTTAAATTCACCAGGTTGTAATGAAATAACGGCGTTTACATCAGTCACTTCTATAGAAGATCCTGCTTCATCTAATAAATCATACCAAGTTCCAGTTTCTTGAAAAGTAGGATTGATAGAAATGGTACTAACTCCAAAATTTCCAATAATGGTTACATATTCTATTTCATCTCCTGTCGCAGAAGCATCCGTAAGTTGAATTTTCTTTGATGTGGTTGATGATAATGATAGTGCGAAGTCATTAGTTGCAAATATCTTCTCATTTAACTTCAGATCAATTAACTTAGTATATACATCATATACATCCGTTCTATCAGTAACGTTTAAATAATCCCAACGGATAGGTTTTGGATTTGTTCTACATCCATCATCTATACTACCATCTTCACAACGATTAATGCTAAAACCATATCCTAATTCGCCAAATTGCCAAATCATTTTTGGTCCTGGAATAGTAAAGTAAAATGCACCGGCAAGTTCTACTCGATCCAACGCAGTAGATAGTTCGGTTATATCGTAGGTTGGAGAATTGGTGTCATTTCCGAATTGAATGTTTTTATACATCAAACGTTCTTCATCATGGCTCTCCATATAACTAATATTTGATGGAGTAGTCCAACCACGAGATAAATAAGAAACGGATTGAAAATTAGAATCTCCATACCCCATTGTAGCTTGATTATAGTTGAAATTACTATTCCCCCAAACAAGCATACCTTCATTAATTAAGATGGTTTCTTCAGAATTTGGGGCGAAATGTTCAAGAATAACATATGCATCAGCATCAACAGCTTGAATCGCTGTATTCATTCTGGTAAGTATATCAATTCGGCTTTGATCAAATGATCCTCCATCGCCAATAGTGTTAGTAAATCCCTTGGTGAAGTCAAATCTAAAACCATCAATATTGTATTCTGTTAACCAATATTCGTTTAATCGATCAATATAATCTTCTGTAGCTTGTGATTCATGATCTATATCATTAAAGAATGAAAAAGTCGGATTAGAATCAGTTTCCCTAAATATTGGGTTCTCTGCAGTCGCCTGACCATTATAGCAACCATTACAATCATTCCACATTCTATAATAAGGGTTTTGACCAGTAGCATGATTGTAAACAACATCTAATATAACCGCAATCCCTCTAGCATGACATTCATCTATAAATTGTTTAAATGCAGTAGGAGTTCCATAATACTTATCCAATGCCATGTGAAATGAAGGGTTGTATCCCCAACTAATGTTTCCATCAAATTCTGATACAGGCATTAATTCGATTGCATTTACACCTAAATCTTCTAAATAATCTAGTCTTGCTTTAACGGCATCAAAAGAATGTAAATTATCAAAATCACGAATCAGCAACTCATAAATAACTAAATCGGTAACCTCCGGTCTTTGAAAACCGGTAGTTTGCCAAATGTATGGCGCTTCTCCAGTTTTAAACCAGGATACAGCATCATTAGTTTTTCCAGTTGGATAACTTGGTAAATCAGGAAAAGTTACATTGTCTATAAATGAATCATTAAATTCAGATAATATTAGGGTAGAGTAGGGGTCAGCAACTGATATAGAAGCATCCACTACATATTGATATAGAATATTTGCATTATTAGTTAGGTTATCTAAAGTAATCCAAAACCTGTCTTGTGCACTATCTTTATTTAATAGATATGTGTTGTCAAGAGTCCAGTCATTGTTATTGAAATTCCCTTTTAAATGCACATAGTTTTTTCCGGGAGCGTATAATACGAATGTCGCAGACGTTCCATCTAGATTCAATCCATCCTTCATGCCAGCAGGCACAGGAACTTCAGTAACTACAGGAGTAGTAATGGCTGAAAAAGTTTCTGATAAAGAGTTTGTTGTTCCAGTTTCTGTGGCCACTAGCTCAAAGTCAACTCCTTCTGTAATAGTATAATTAGTAGTGTAATTTGTAATATTTGCTTGCGTATCAACGGATGCACCGTTAGCAAAAAGTTCAAAATCTGCATTTACGGTAGAAGTAGCAGTAATAGTAAGATCATTTCCATTATCAATGATACTTACGGATTCGGTAGGAGCATCCAAAGTAAGTTGAAAGATACCTACGTTGACCACATTGTCTTGAGTTTTATTATCACCAGTACCATCCTGAGCTTTCGCTAACATACCTATACGATCAATCCCAGTAGTACCATAAAAAGTAGTTGGCGTTAATGTAATAGAATATGTTCCATTTCCATTATCAGTAAAAACTTGAGGTTGAGCACTATTTGATGAATCTGTCCAATCACCATTATTTGGAGAGTTGATGGCAGCTGTTGCAGTTGGGCTATCAAAATACCATGCCCATAAGTATAAGTCTGTTGTCCCCCATGCACTAAGATCTACTCCAGATACAGTAATTGTGATTTCATCATCTTCGTTAAAAGCTGAAGGAGTAATTGTAAAAGTTGCATTTTGTTGTTGGGCATTAGACATAATGAGTCCTAGAAAGAACATAAATAATAAAGTAAACTTTTTCATGACGCTATATGTTTAAAGCAAAAAGGCTGTTAATTTAATAACAGCCTTTTCTATGTTTATATTTAACTATTGAGGTGTTAAAGTATATGTGTAATTATTAGGGTTACTTAGGTCTAAAGTAACTAAGTATGTTCCAGCAGTATCAACACTAAGGTTTCCACCATTAAATCCTAATTGACCATCTTCTGCTCCAGTACCTAAATTATCCTGTGGATCATCCCAGTTGTCATTAGCTCTAAATTTAAACTCATCAACAGTTAAGTCAACTACGATACTCCAAGTTTGAGCAGCGGCATCATACGTTAAATCTGTATCACTATCCCAACCTGTTGGTGTAGCAGCTCCAATAATACCCCATACTTGCTTTCTTGATGTCCAAGTGATGTTTTCTGGATCAGTAAAATCGGCATCTATTTTATAGTACCCTGCTTCAGAAACTCTCATGTTAGATTCTCCTTCTTGCACTAAAACCCCTGAAGATCCACTTCCGTCAGCATCTCCATAATCTCCTTCAAAACTAGTATTGGTAGGTAATACTTTAAACTCTGGACTAGCATTGTTTAAGAAAATATATCCTTGAAAAGCAGTTGCTCCGAACTCAGCAGCTTCAATAGTTGGTAAAGTATCTGCAGGTGTCCAATCGTCACCATATCCACCAGCGCTTAAGAAGTTTCCAATAATAAAAAACTTAGGTGCTTCCGTAGTAAATGGAGTTATAACAACAATTCTTGATTCAGAATATTGAGGTTCTCCAGCTCCAACATTTGCAGCAATTCTAACTTCTACGTTAGAAGGCTCTCCTGGAGCTAAACCTAATGCCAAAGCTGCATTATTAAAAGAATCTACAGATACAGGAATTTGTAATGAACTACCACTTCCTAGTTCTTGAGCAGAAGCGAATTCATTTCCTTCAGTGTCAACTTGAATAATATAGTTTGTAGCAGAATCAAAATTGAAATCTGCATCTGTAAATGTAAACCTCTCTGCAAGTAGATCTTTAGTTTCAAAAGTAAATACATAAGAAGTTCCAGCTTCTGGAGCAGTTAATACAGGAGCTTCGGCTAATTCAAAAATTGGTCTATCTTCTATGTTGTCATCACTTGTACATCCAATAAATAATGTACTTAGTATAGCTAATGTTAAAAATATTTTTTTCATTTTATATAATTTTTTAATAACCTGAGTTTTGATTAATGTTTGGATTTGCTACTAATTCAGTAGACGGGATTGGGAAAAGGCTTATGTGAGGAGGTAGTGGAGAACCATTGGTTGCTCCATTTTTAAATGGCCATAAATAGGTTCCTCCAGTAAATTGTTCGAATCTTATTAGATCCGTTCTTCGCTGGCCTTCCCAGTATAATTCTCTTCCTCTTTCATCAAGTAAGAAGTCTAATGTAAGATCTCCAGCATTTATATTTCCGCTAGAGTCACCATAAGCACGTTCTCTTAGTTGATTAACATATCCTACAGCATCATTAGGAGTACCTCCTGTACCACCTCTTACTACAGCTTCGGCATAGTTTAAGAAAACTTCTCCAAGTCTAAACATGTGAAAATCAGCATCTACATGTGTCCCTGTTCCATCTGATCCTGGTGCTAAATCTACTCCAACGTTTCTCCATTTTTGTATTGCATATCCATCAGAATAATTTGAAAGTGTTGCAATCTCAAGAGTTTGACCGTTTGAATAGAATTTTCCTCTTGAGTCATTCCAAAGTGGTTGAGAAGCAATCGAAACTGCCATAGTTGGTGCTGGTACTTCAGCACCGTTGTTTGTGATAACACCGGTTAAAAAGTTATAGTTATAAACTTCGTTTGAGTCAAAAGCAGGATTAATGTTATTTTCATCAGTCCCTAGATATTCAAAATCACCATCCGCATCAAATGCTTTTAATGTACCTGCGTCTTCAGCTAATAATCTTAAATCATTATCATATTCATAGATTTCAAAGGATCCACTACTATTTCCAAATAACTCAACAAAAGATTCTGTAGTTCGTACTCCAAACCATCCACCATCTATACCAAAGGCTCTAGGTCGAATATTTCCACCAATTGGAGCATGTGTTAAGAAAGTCGTTCCTCCAAAAGATTGTGTGTTAATTCCATCAAAAGCAACGCTGAAGATACTCTCGCTTTGAGAACCATTAAAATTATTGTCTGCTAAGAAAAGTTTTTGATAATCATCTACTAAATCAAAACCTACGTTCAATATTTTATTAGTGTATTCTAAACTTTCTGTATACATTTCTACACCAGTATATACTTCTGCATTTAAGTAAAGTTTTGATAATAGCATCCATACCGCAGCTTGGTCAGCTCTTGGATATGAATTTGTTCGTGGTGCTGGCATTTCATCTTCGATAGCTAATAACTCAGATACCACAAAATCAAATGCTTCTTTTCTAGAAACTTGTGGAGGAATAAATCCAACTACTGGATCATTTTCTGTGAAGAAAGCAATATTCCCAAACATATCGATCAAATGAAAATGACTTAATGCTCTTAAGAAACGAGCCTCAGCTCTAAATCCTTGAATTTCTGTTCTTAAAGCTGCAGATACTCCTCTCGAATCTAATTTGCCATCCGTCGTTTGTCTCAAATATTCGTTTACCGATGAAACCTGAAAATTAGCTCTATCATAGAACGCTCTTACAAAAGCATTACTAGAAGTCCATTGTCCAAAATTTAATACAGGTAGATCAGGATCTCCCCAAGCAATTACAGCTTCATCTGTTGGTAATTCTTGTAGTTGCCAAAATCCTCTTAAGTATTGGCCGAAACCTGCGTCAATACCTGAAATGTCACTATCACCCGGACCTAACTGACCACTTACCGCTAGTCCAGAGTATAGCTTACCAAGTGCTTGCAAATATGCTTGATCAGAACTAAAGAATTCATCCGTAGTTTGATTCTGATCATCATTAACTTCTACATCTAAATCATCAGTACAAGACCCTACAGATAATAGGAACGTGCATATACCAATGTTTATTAAGTTTTTAAATTTTATCTTCATTGCATTAATTTTTAAAAGTCTAAATTAACTCCAAATTGGTACGTTCTTGGTCTTGGATAAATCGTACTATCAAAACCACTACTGATTTCAGGATCTATACCAGTATAATCAGTAATAATTAAAACATTATTCACCGTTCCGTACAATTTCATATCAATATTCTTATAGTTCAAGAAATTCTTAAAAGTGTATCCTAAAGAGATGTTATCTAATTTTAGGAATGAAGCATCTTGGATATAATAATCTGAAGAAAACCTATCAACTCCACCATCAAAAAAGTTAGACTGTAATAAGTCTGTAGTAGTGTTAGAAAGTGTATTCTGGAAATTCAAAATTCTTCTTCCATTACTTCCCGCATCTACAAAATTATAGTTATAATTCCCTACACTACCTCTCCAGAACATACTAAAGTTCCAATTCTTATAATCTAAGATGGTATTAAAACCGTAAAAGAAATCTGCTGCGGGTTTTCTATAAATATATTTATCTTTCTCATTTATGATGTTATCGTTATTTCTATCAACATAGGCTCCTTCTACAGGTGTTCCGTTAGCATCATATATTTGTTCAAATACCCAATAAGAATTAGGAGCGAAACCTACCGTTTGAATATTAATATTACTACCAACAAAACCGGTATTAAAGAACCCTTCGAAATTTGGATTATCTACTGCAAATAATTCTGTAACTTCTCCTTTTTGAAAAGTTATATTACCTCCAATTTGCCATCTTAAGTTTTCTGTTTGGATGGGAGTAACATTTAAAGAAAGTTCAAGCCCTTCATTAGTTAAGTTCCCTAAATTCACATCATCTTCGTTTGATAAACTACCACTAGGAAGAGCAGCTAAAAAGAGAAGATCTTCGGTTTCTTTTCTATATACATCTATGGAACCGGATACTCTACCATCAAAAAGCCCATAATCTAAACCTACGTTATACTGAGTTGTAGTTTCCCAAGTTAAATCTGGATTATAAGGAAGTGCTAGACCTGTAGAGATAAAGATTGGAGTTCCATCTGGTTCCTGACCAATCTGATATTGAGATTGTGGATCACTAGTCAATATTCTAGCAAGAGATGGCGTAGCATCACCGATACTTTGTTGTGGTGTAACACCATAACTTACTCTAAACTTTAATTGAGAAATTAAATTAGAATCTTTTAAGAAATTCTCGTTGTGTGCATTCCAAGAAAATGCTCCAGATGGACTATTTGTCCATTGATTTTCGAGACCAGAAAATCTTGAAGTCGCATCTCTTCTAAAACTTCCTGTAAAAATGTATTTATCAGCAATAGAGATAGTAGCCCTTCCAAAAAATCCTAATAAGACTTCTCTTGGATTATTAAATGGGTTATCTATTTCTACAAGATCGAATCCTCTACTAAAATTACTACCACTATCCAGAAATTTCTGATAAGAATATCCCGCTGTAACATCAAAAGTGGTATTTAGATCTTCAACATCTTTTCTGTAATTTAGATAGAAATCAAAAAGTAAATTTTCTCTTTTTTGTTGAGATCTGCTAAAACTGTCATTTCCAGTTCGAGCAGCGTTGGCTACCGAATTTGCAGACGTAACATTTTCAGTTTTTGCACTTGCTATTTCATACCCTATATTTAAGTTCGCTCTTAACTCTGGTAGGAAATGAAATTTATAATCTACTTCTAAATTACCTAGACTTCTAAAGATTAGACCACGACTATCATTCTGTTCTAAAGCAGCTACAGGGTTTTGTCCTGCAAGAGCAATGGCATTACCACTACCATCTAACCATTGAAAGTAATTTCCAAAATTATTATCTTGAAATACTGGTTGTGTGGGGTCAAAACCAAGAGCAGCACCAATATTTGTAGTTGCGTAGGTGTAATCTTCAATAGCAGTTTTGATATTAGTATTAATTCTCAAGTGATTATCAAAAAATTTTGTTCTTATATTAGCGGATAAAGAGGTTCTGTCTAGCTGATCAGTCTTTATAAGTCCTTCTTCACTTAGTAAACCAAGTGATACTCTATAATTAATCCAATCCCAACCACTGGAAAGGCTAATGTTATGATTTGTAGATACAGCATTTTGAAGAATCTCGTCTTGCCAATCTGTATTTTCTGTTCCTAATAAATCAATTTGTGCTTGAGATCCATTAGCAGTAACATATTCTCTAAACTGATTCCCATCAAGAGCTTCAATTTTGTCAACTATTTCGGAAAATGTAACATTTCCGTTATAATTAAATTTTAACTTACCATCAGTATTTAATCCTTTTTTTGTTGTTATAATAATTACTCCATTAGAAGCTCTAAAACCATAGATTGCCGTTGCAGATGCATCTTTAAGTACGGTAAAGGATTCAATATCGTTTGGATTAATTGAATTTAGATTATTTCTTGTTCCTCCAGGTCCTGGATCTAATGGAACACCATCTACAATTATTAATGGATTGTTAGAAGCATTAAGAGAAGATCCTCCCCTAATTCTTATCGTTGACCCCTCACCAGGAGCACCTCCATTATCAATTACTGTAACACCGGCTGTACGTCCTTTGATCAATTGATCAGGAGAAGCATTTACACCTTGATTAAAGTCATCTGCAGTAACGGTAGTTACAGAACCAGTTAAGTCTTTCTTTCTAACTGATCCATATCCAATAACCACTACTTGTTCTAGTTCCGCAGCATCTTCTTGTAATGCAACATCAATTCTACTTGTTCCAGAGTATGGAAATTCTTGTGCAATAAAGCCAACATAAGAGAACTCAATTATATCCCCATTGTTAACCCCATTTAATACATAATTCCCATCAAAATCTGATGAAGTTCCATTTGTTGTTCCCTTTATGATGATGTTCACACCGGGGATCGGTTGACCATTTCCAGCATCGGTAACAGTACCACTGACCGACGACTGTGCAAAAAAGCTCATTGGTATCAACCACAATAAAAACAATGCGCTTTTAGTAAATGTTTTCATAAAAATTTAAATTAGTTTTTAATTGTTTTTAGCCTTATATTTTCACTTTCTGGAGTCCAAAGTATGTAAAATCTATGTTAAATTTGAGCTACGGTGTAGCCGTAACCTTACTCAAACGTTTGCGTGTGGATAACTTTTAAAATTCTGTTAAAATTTTAAGGGTAATTGTGATCATATCGCATATTTTCGCATTAAAATTTAACTTTTAATAAAAAATTCAAGGGAAATGAAGCAAAAAGTTACGTTAAAACAAATAGCTAAAGAACTAGATGTATCTATTTCAACAGTGTCAAAAGCTTTAAAAGATAGTGTAGAGATTAGTTTAGATACTCGACAAAAGGTAAAAGCTTTCGCTAAGTTGTATAACTATAAACCTAACAACATTGCACTTAGCCTAAAAAACAGGAAAACAAAAACAATTGGTGTTATTATTCCGGAGATAGTTCATCACTTTTTTACCACTGTAATTGGTGGTGTAGAAAAGGTAGCCAATGAAAAAGGATACAACGTAATTATATGTTCTTCTAACAATTCTTTTGATAAAGAAGTAATAAATCTAGAAATGTTGGCTAGTGGTAGTGCAGATGGTTTTATCTTATCAGTAGCGAAAGAAACACAGCAAAAAAAAGATTATCATCATATAGAAGAAACGATGAGTCAGGGAATGCCGGTGGTTCTTTTTGATAGAATTATTGATGAATTAGTATGTGATAAAGTTATTATTGATGATGGGAAAGGAGCACAGACTGCTACGAATCATCTATTATCGTTAGGATGTAAAAAGATTGCAATTCTTACTACGGTTGATTATATAAGTGTAGGGAAGTTGAGAACCAATGGCTATCTTAGAGCATTAAGAGCTTATGATATTACAGCTAGAGAAGATTATATTTTAAAGATTGAAGATATTGATAATTGCGAAGTAGAAATATCAGAATTTCTTCAAAATAAAGACGTGGATGCAATATTTGCCGTAAATGAACTTTTTGCAGTTACTGCTGCTAGAGTTTTAAATGATCAAGGGAAAAAAGTACCAGACGATGTCTCAATTGTTGGTTTTACAGATGGTATATTATCCAAACATTTTATCCCTAGTTTAACAACAATAAGTCAACACGGAGAAGAGATGGGGATAAGGGCTGCCAAGCTACTTATAGATAAGCTTGAGGGAGAAGAAGATGTTCCTGAAGAATATAAAACAGTAATTATAGACACGAGCTTGATCCAACGACAGTCTACAAAAAAATAACATACTAAAATTATTTTATTTAAAATATTATAATATATTTGAAGCCTATCAGAACTTATATTTTCACTTTCTACTAACATAAGTTTTGATAAGTGTACGCGCTTATCATAGTAATTATTAAAGATTTACTTAATGAACAAGCGTAAGCTAAGTTTCTGGGAAATTTGGAACATGAGTTTCGGTTTTCTAGGAATACAATTCGGTTTTGCATTGCAAGGCGGATTTATGTCTAGAATTTTTCAGACGTTAGGAGCAGAAATCCATGATATTCCTATCATGTGGATTGCAGCACCATTAACAGGTCTATTGGTACAACCTATTATTGGATATTTAAGTGATAGAACTTGGAATCCTAGATGGGGAAGAAGAAGACCTTATTTTTTAATTGGAGCTATTTTTAGTTCTATAGCATTATTTTTTGTACCACATTCTCCAGCTTTATGGGTGGCTGCCGGTTTTTTATGGATTTTAGATGCTTCCATTAATATTTCTATGGAACCTTTTAGAGCTTTAGTAGCGGATAAGTTACCTGAGTCACAAAGATCGTACGGATTTGTAATTCAAACATTAATTATTGGTATAGGAACTTGGATAGCGAGTAATCTTCCTTGGATGGTTTCTCAATTAGGTGTTAGTGATTCTGCTGCTAATGGAGTGGTTCCCATGTCAGTTAAGGTTGCTTTTGCGATTGGAGCTTTTGTCTTTCTTATAAGTATTTTATATACAGTTTTTACAACGACAGAGTATCCTCCAGAGGATATGGAAGAGTTTAAAAGAGAAAAAGAAAAGAAAAATCAGTTTATTCCGGATATTTTGAATAACATCGGGAGTATGCCGTTGACAATGAAAAAGTTAGGTGTAGTGCAGTTTTTTAGTTGGTTTGCTTTTTTTACTATGTGGAGTCTTACGAACCCTGCTTTAACTGAGCATATTTTTGAAACTCCTGCACCAGTAGAAGCAAATTACAATATGGATTCTGAAGAATCTGTAAATGAGTTTCAAATAGCTAATACAGCATTCCAAAAATCATCAAATGAGGTAGGTAAATACATGGGTGTTTATGGATTATCATCTATGGCTTTTGCTTTAATATTAGCTTTTTATACTTCTAAAAGAAGAATTAACAGAAAACTAGTACACCTTTTTTCATTAATATTGGGAGGAGTAGGTTTTATATCTATGTATTTTATACCATCTCCTTCTTGGTTAATACTTTCTTTTACATTAATAGGTTTTTCTTGGGGTAGTATTTTGTCTATGCCATATGCAATGTTATCCAGTTCTGTTGATCCTAAAAAGATGGGAGTCATTATGGGAATTTTTAATATGTTTATTGTTATACCACAGGTGATAGCCGCTTTGGGAGGAATAAATTATACGTATAAACTTATAGGAGAAGAAACAATTAACGCAATGATAGTAGCAGGAATTAGTCTAATTATAGCTGGTTTTTGTAACTTGTTGATTACTAATAAAGATGCTATCACATATAACCCAAAATAAATTTAGAATGACAAAAAAAGCATTCATATTTGATCTTGATGGTGTCATAGTAGACACTGCAAAATATCATTTTTTAGCATGGCAGAATTTAGCCAATAGTCTTGATATTTCTTTTTCTGAAGAACAAAATGAACAACTAAAAGGAGTTAGCCGAGTGCGATCTTTAGAAAAAATTTTAGAATGGGGAAATAAAACCATTTCAGAACAAGAATTTACTGCCTTGATGGCTAAAAAGAATGAAGAGTATCTGAATTATATCGAAACTATGGATACTTCAGAAGTTCTTCCAGATGTGCCAAGAGTTTTAGATTATCTTTTAACCAAAGATCAAGCTGTTGCTCTGGGATCCGCTAGTAAAAATGCCAGAATTATTCTAGATAAGGTATTGCTTAAAGAAAAGTTTCAGGCTATTGTAGATGGGACAAATGTTTCTAAAGCAAAACCAGATCCAGAAGTGTTTTTAATTGGAGCGCAAAAATTAGGAATAGAACCTGAAAATTGTGTTGTTTTTGAAGATTCTGTTGCAGGTATTCAAGCTGCTAATACTGCAAATATGGTCAGTATTGGTATTGGAGATCCAAAAGTGCTGCATGAAGCAGATTATATATTTAAAGATTTTACAGAAATAAAAGAAGAATTCATTAACCAATTAGTTACAACCAGTAAAAAATAAGAATAATTTGAAATGCTTATCGAAGAATTCAATTGAATATTTAATAGGTGTTTCGATCAACTAAAAATAAAAAAAAGAGAACCGATGAATCAGGATTATATTAAACCAGATAACTGGTCTATAATTGAAGAAGGATTTGATGTAGAACGAGTTAAATCCTCAGAGAGTCTTTTTAGTATAGGTAACGGAGCCATGGGGCAACGTGCGAATTTTGAAGAGACGTATACAGGACCTACTTTTCAGGGAAGTTATATTGCAGGAGTATATTATCCTGATAAAACCAGAGTAGGTTGGTGGAAGAATGGATATCCAGAATATTTTGCAAAGGTATTGAATGCGCCAAACTGGATTGGAATTGATGTAGAAATTAATGGAGAAAAATTAAATCTTCATAAATGTAAGACAGTATCAGATTTTCGTAGAGAACTTAATATGAAAGAAGGTTGGTACCAACGTTCTTTTAAAGCAGTTTTAAGAAACAACACGGAGATATTAGTAAGATCTACAAGGTTCTTAAGTTTAGATTTAGACGAAGTTGGAGCTATTAAATATGAAGTTACTTCTCTAAATAAAGAAGCTATAGTCCATTTTACACCTTATTTGGATGCTGGAATTACTAATGAGGATACAAACTGGGATGACAAATTTTGGGATACATATGAAGTATCACATAAAGGGAACGCGGCTTACATATCTTCAAAAACAATGAAAACAGAGTTCCATGTATGTACAGGAATGCTTAATCAATTGTTTTTAGATGGTAAAAAACAAGATGTTTATCCTACTGTTGAAACTAACAAAACCTATGCAAGTCTTAAGTATGAGGTGAAAGTAGAAAAAGGTCAAACTACTGAATTACATAAATTTGGGGGTTACACGGTTTCACTAAATCATAAGCAAGACGATATAGCATCCGCTAGTGCAGCGGTTTTAAAACAAGCTTCTGAATCTGGATTCGAAGCTTTGTTAGATTTACAAAAGAAAGCCTGGTCCAAGATTTGGGAAATGGCAGATATTGTTATTGACGGAGATGTAAAAGCACAGCAAGGAATTCGTTTTAATATTTTTCAATTGAATCAAACCTATTTAGGTAAAGATGCACGATTAAATATTGGACCTAAGGGTTTTACTGGAGAAAAATATGGAGGAAGTACCTATTGGGATACTGAAGCATACTGCATACCTTTTTATATGGCTACTAAAAATCAGAATGTAGCTAGGAGTTTATTACAGTATCGTTATAATCATTTAGATAAGGCGATTGAAAATGCTGAAAAACTTGGATTTACGAATGGAGCAGCATTATACCCAATGGTGACCATGAACGGAGAAGAATGTCATAATGAATGGGAGATTACATTCGAAGAGATTCATCGAAACGGCGCTATGACATTTGCTATTTATAACTATCTACGATATACTGGAGATTATAGTTACATTCCAGAAATGGGATTAGAGGTAATGATAGCAATTGCTCGTTTTTGGCATCAGAGAGCTACTTTTTCTACGGATAAAGAAAAATATGTGATTCTAGGCGTTACTGGACCTAATGAGTATGAGAATAATATCAACAATAACTGGTATACTAATTATTTGGCGAAATGGTGTATTGAATATTGTATAGAAAATATTGAAAAAGTTAAATCAGAATATAAAATTGATCACGATAGAATCATAGAAAAGACCAAACTTGGTCAAGAAGAAATAAATGCAATGCTAGAGGTAGCTGAAAAAATGTATTTTCCGTATTCTGAAAAACACCAAGTATACTTGCAACAAGATGGCTTCTTAGATAAGGAACTTATTACTGTTGACAATCTGGACAAATCGCAAAGACCTATCAATCAAAAGTGGAGTTGGGATAGAATTCTAAGATCTCCTTACATAAAGCAAGCAGATACCTTGCAAGGTTTCTATATGTTCGAAGATCAATTCACAAAAGAAGAATTGAAACGCCATTTTGATTTTTATGAGCCATTTACAGTACATGAATCTTCACTTTCACCCTGTGTACATAGTATACAAGCCGCAACTCTGGATAGAATGGATCAGGCGTATACGTTTTATTTAAGAACTTCTAGATTAGATTTAGATGACTATAATAAAGAAGTTGAAGAAGGATTGCATATTACAAGTATGGCAGGAACTTGGATGAGTATTGTAGAAGGTTTTGGAGGGTTAAGAGTAAAGAATGATAGATTGTCATTTACACCTAAAATACCTAAAGAATGGAAAGGTTATGCATTCAATGTAAACTTTAGAAACAGTATATTAAAGGTAAATGTTTCTCAAGAAGGAACTACTTTTAATTTAGAAGGAGAACATGAATTATTGATATATGTAGATGGAAAAGAATTTACAATATCTCCAAATAGTTTGATGAGCGTTTAAATTATTTTTATAAGTAAAATGTAAATACCCCAAAAACCAAAGTTTTTGGGGTATTTAATTCAATTCTAGTTTAGAGCTAAACAAAATATACAAATCAAAATTAAATCAATGAAGAATATATTAACCGTGCTTTTTGGGTTAATCGTTTCATTAACCTTTGGGCAGATAGAAAAAATAGAACCTCCGTTTTGGTGGAGTGGTATGCATTCTAACCAATTACAACTAATGTGTTATGGTAAGGAAATATCTAAATATGATATAGAAATAGAAGGCATAACAATTAACGATATCACTAAAACAGAAAACTCCAACTATGTCTTTGTGACTATAGATACTAAGGATGTTCCAGTTGGTGAGATAATCATTAATTTTAAAGAGAACAATAAAATTGCATTTTCAGAATCTTATGAATTTAAGACTCGAAGAAAAGGTTCTGCAGAGCGAAAAGGATTTGATAGCAGCGATGTAATGTATTTAATTATGCCCGATCGTTTTGCTAATGGTAATCCGGATAATGATTCTCATACAGATACTGTAGAAAAAGCAGATCGTTCGAATCCTGGAGGACGTCATGGTGGAGATATACAAGGAGTGATAGATCATTTAGATTATTTAAATGATTTAGGAGCAACTGCACTTTGGAGCACTCCTTTATTAGAAGATAATGAACCTGTTTATTCTTACCATACGTATGCCCAGAGTGATCTTTATAAAATAGATCCAAGATATGGTTCTAACGATGATTATAAAAGATTAGCTCATGAGATGCATAAGTTGGACATGAAGTTAATTATGGATTATGTAACAAATCATTGGGGATCTAAACATTGGATGATTCAAGATTTGCCAACGAAAGATTGGATTCATCAGTGGCCTGAGGGTTTCAGAAGAAGTAATTACAGAATGACAACTCAGTTTGATACCAATGCTTCTACAGTTGATGCAAAAGGATGTATGGATGGATGGTTTGATACCACAATGCCTGATATGAATCAAAGCAATCCATTACTTCTTAATTATATAACTCAAAATGCAATTTGGTGGATAGAATATGCCGATTTGGATGGTTTTAGAGTGGATACATATTCTTATAATGATAAAGAAGGAATTGCAAAATGGACCAAAGCAATCATGGATGAGTATCCTAAATTTAATATTGTAGGAGAGGTTTGGATGCATGATCAAGCACAGATGGCGTATTGGCAAAAAGACAGTAAAATTGGAGCAATTGATAACTACAATTCATATTTACCTTCGGTTATGGATTTTACGCTTCACGATGCAGTTACGGTTATGTTTGATGAAGATGGTAACTCTTGGGATAAAGGAATGATTAGAGCTTATGAAAATTTCACTAATGATTTTTTATACCCTGATATTGATAATATTTTATTGTTTGTCGGTAACCACGATACTAATAGAATCAATGAGATATACCAAAGTGATATTAATAAGTATAAGATGGCTATGACACTAATTTTTACAACAAGAGGTATTCCCCAGATTTATTATGGAGATGAGATTGGGATGTTGGGTAATAGAGATAAAAAAGGTGATGGAGATATTCGAAGAGATTTTCCTGGTGGATGGCCTGATGATAAAAGAAGCGCATTTGTTTCAGAAAATACTAATAGTAAAATAAAAGGAAGAACGCAAGATGAAGAAGCATTTCATTCATTCACAAAAAAAGTATTAAACTGGAGAAAAACAAACAATGCTATTCACAATGGAAAATTATTACAATACATACCCTTTAATAATGTATATGTCTATTTCAGGTATACCGAAAAAGAAAGGGTAATGGTAATTATTAATAATAATTCTGAGAATCAAGAGCTTGATATGAATCGCTTTAAAGATGGATTGAAAAGCTTTAAAACTGGGAAAGATATCATTACCGATAATACAATAGATGTTAGCGAAAACATAGTGATCCCTGCCAAAATATCAATGATCATAACATTAAAATAAACTTAAAAAATAAATTATAAAATAATGAAAAAAGTAACTTTCTGTCTTGTCTTAGCGGGTATGATAATTTCCTGTGGAAAGCAAAAAAAAGAAGAAACAGTTGCAAAAGCAGAAACTGTTGTAGAAGAAGTAAGTAAAGGATTAGCTCCTGTTAGCGGAGCAATGATGGAAAATGCGGTGATATATGAGGCAAATATTCGTCAATATTCTGAAGAAGGATCTTTTAAAGCGTTTACAAAGGATATTCCAACTTTAAAAAACCTTGGTGTAAAAATACTTTGGGTTATGCCTATTTATCCTATATCTACTACCAAAAGTAAGGGGTCACTAGGTAGTTATTATGCGATTTCTGATTATACTAAAGTAAATCCAGAATTTGGAACCTTAGAAGATTTTAGAGAACTGGTAAAAACAGCACATGATAATGGGATTTATGTTGTGTTAGATTGGGTAGCTAATCATACCGGTTGGAATCACGTTTGGTTAAAAGAACACCCTGAGTTCTATACTAAAAACGATAAAGGAGAAATAACGCATACCGTAGGTACGGATTGGACCGATGTTGCAGATCTTGACTATGATAATAAAGAGATGAGAAAAGGAATGCTAGATGCAATGAAGTATTGGGTAGCGCAAGAAGGAGTTGATGGTTTCCGTTGTGACGTAGCTGGGATGGTACCAGTTGATTTTTGGAATAACACAGTTGCAGAACTTAAGAAAATTAAACCAGTATTTATGTTAGCAGAAGGCTGGGAACCAGAATTAATGGAAAAAGCATTCGATATGGGGTATGGATGGTATACTCATCACGTAATGAATCATATCGCTAAAGGAGAAAATACTGTTGAAGCTTGGGATAAAAGAATGATACAAGTAGATTCTATGTATGCTAAAGAGGATATCTTAATGAACTTTACTTCCAATCATGATGAGAATTCTTGGAATGGAACTGTACAAGAAAGAATGGGAGATTCTAAAGAATTATTCGCTGCATTATCATATATAGCTCCTGGAATGCCGTTAATTTATTCTGGACAAGAATATGATATGGATAAACGTTTATTATTTTTTGAAAAAGATACTATAATCAAAAAGAAAGGTGTATTCTATCCATTATATGAAAAATTAGGAAAACTTAAGAATGAAAATTCGGCATTACATGGAGGTAAAAATGCAGCTTCATATAATAGAATTAAAACTTCAGCAGATACTAAAGTACTGGCTTTTAAAAGGGAAAAAAATGGAAATAAAGTTGTTTTTGTTGCAAACATGACAAAAGAACCGGTAAAGTTTACAGCAGAATATGAGGGTAAATTTAAAGATTATCTTTCTGGAGAATATGTAGATAGTGTTAAGGGAAAAGAGTATGAGTTAAGTCCTTGGCAGTATTTGATTCTGATTAAACAAGAATAATCAAAGTATAGAAACAAAAATAAAGAAGCCACTTATCAAAGTGGCTTCTTTATTTTTGTTTCTATAATGAATGTAAGGCTAAAACTTAATAACTCGCTTTGTGGTTTGTTGTTCTTTGGTTTCTATATTAAATATATAAATACCAGATTCTAAACCTGACATATCAATTGTGTTTTTCGTTGTTTCTAATACCTTTTTACCACTATAATCGAAAACTGTTACCCGATCTATAGGAATACTTATATATATATTACCTTTAGTTGGGTTTGGATATATACTAAATTCATCTTGGTCAAATTCGTCTGTATTAAGTAATGCATCATAGGTAATACTAAATTCTAAAGCTGGTAGATTTCCATCGCCAGAAACACTATTGGCTATATTTGCATCAATATTTAATGTGATAATTCCGGTTGTAGTAGGGATAACCTGAACATTATATGTTGCGTCAGTACCAGAAAAATTGGTAAGCGATCCATTAGTAACAGTGATGTCGTTGATGTCAAAATTTAATACACTCTCAGAAAATGTGATGCTAATAGGAATAGGATTAGTTGCCGTTGGAGAATTTTCGGTAGATGTAATGATTACTGTTGGTTCATCATTGGCAGTAGTAACCGTAATCATAAATGTTTGATCTGAAGAAGTATCAATTCCTCCGTTTGCAGTTCCTCCATCATCTGAAAGATTTATATTAACCAATGCTGTTCCAATTGCATTTGCAGCTGGAGTATAAGTTAGATTTCCAGTTACATCTATTGCTGGTTGACTGCTAAATAAGGCATTATTATCATTAGTTACATTAAAAGTAAGTGTTTGTGTATTTCCGTCACCATCATCAATAGCAGAAGCAAATCCATTTACAGTTTGCGTACCAGAATCCTCTAGAACTGTTTGATCAGGGCTAGCAAGTAAAGAAAAACTAGGAGCATCATTTACCAGATTAATAGTAATCATAAATGTTTGATCCGCAGAAGTATCAATTCCACCATTTGCAGTTCCCCCATCATCAGATAGGTTTACGGTAACCGTTGTACTTCCAGAAACATTTGCAGCTGGAGTATAAGTTAGATTTCCAGTTACATCTATTACTGGTTGACTACTGAACAATGCATTGTTATCATTAGTTACATTAAAAGTAAGTGTTTGTGTATTTCCGTCACCATCATCAATAGCAGAAGCAAATCCATTTACAGTTTGCACACCAGAATCCTCTAGAACTGTTTGATCAGGGCTAGCAAGTAAAGAAAAGCTAGGAGCATCATTTACCGGATTAATAGTAATCATAAATGTTTGATCCGCAGAAGTATCAATTCCACCATTTGCAGTTCCCCCATCATCAGATAGGTTTACGGTAACCGTTGTACTTCCAGAAACATTTGCAGCTGGAGTATAAGTTAGATTTCCAGTTACATCTATTACTGGTTGACTACTGAACAATGCATTGTTATCATTAGTTACATTAAAAGTAAGTGTTTGTGTATTTCCGTCACCATCATCAATAGCAGAAGCAAATCCATTTACAGTTTGCGCACCAGAATCCTCTAGAACTGTTTGATCAGGGCTAGCAAGTAAAGAAAAGCTAGGAGCATCATTTACCGGATTAATAGTAATCATAAATGTTTGATCCGCAGAAGTATCGATTCCTCCGTTTGCAGTTCCCCCATCATCAGATAGGTTTACGGTAACCGTTGTACTTCCAGAAACATTTGCAGCTGGAGTATAAGTTAGATTTCCAGTTACATCTATTACTGGTTGACTACTGAACAATACATTGTTATCATTAGTTACATTAAAAGTAAGTGTTTGTGTATTTCCGTCACCATCATCAATAGCAGAAGCAAATCCATTTACAGTTTGCGCACCAGAATCCTCTAGAACTGTTTGATCAGGGCTAGCAAGTAAAGAAAAGCTAGGAGCATCATTTACCGGATTAATAGTAATCATAAATGTTTGATCCGCAGAAGTATCGATTCCTCCGTTTGCAGTTCCCCCATCATCAGATAGGTTTACGGTAACCGTTGTACTTCCAGAAACATTTGCAGCTGGAGTATAAGTTAGATTTCCAGTTACATCTATTACTGGTTGACTACTGAACAATACATTGTTATCATTAGTTACATTAAAAGTAAGTGTTTGTGTATTTCCATCTCCATCGTCAATAGCAGAAGCAAATCCATTTACCGTTTGCACACCAGAATCCTCTAGAACTGTTTGATCTGGACTAGTAGGGAGTGAAAAACTTGGAGCCGAATTAGAAGGAATAGTGTTTATAGTATAGTTGTCTGAGTTTGCAGCAACTCCTGTATTTCCCGCCGCATCTGTGTATCCCGTTCCTACACTAATAATATTTGTGGCATCTTGTATGTTTGGTGTAGGGGTAAATAATCCAGTATATATAGCTGAGTTTGCTGTTACCATAAATCCTGATAAAGCACCATTTTGAACTGTAACATCAGCTGATGTAAATCCAATTGGAACTTCACTAAAGGTAAAGGTAATAGTAGAAGTTTCTCCCATTGTGAGAGCAACGTCTGAAAGGGAAATACTAACAGTTGGAGGTGTTAAATCTCCTAAAAAAGCACTTCCTGTAAAATTACCAATCACATCATCTGGATGTGTATAGTTTCCAAAACTCCAATTATTTACAGAATCATATATTTGAATTAAGCAATCGCCTATTGTGCTGTTACAAGTAGTGGGGCCAGTGTAAATACCTTGATCAGAAATTAATAAAATTTGAGCGCTAGATAAGCCTGTGTTCGTTGTAACAAAAGGGAAACCATTATCACCATCTATAGCGGATAGAAAAACACCCGGAGTTGTTCTTGTTCCTGTTACGGCTACAATATCTTCTGCTGCTGCCAAATCAAATCCGGCATTAATTTCATCAACAATACCTATAGAAGCCATTTCGGTATTTCCATCCGCATCTGTAATATTGATAACTGTTCCAGCATCAATAGTGCTACCGGTATTATTAGTCCAGATTAAATCTCCTTCATTTGTGGGAGTCGAAAATTGAGTTCCATCCCATTCTTCATCTATAAATGTTATAGTAGTTCCGTCGATAGCATCATCTAATAAAATAAAAGAAAATCCATCTTCTTGATCTGCACCTCCATTATCTGTATGAAAAGCTACGAAAGCAATATCACCTGGAGCGTCTATTAAATTGTTTTGGTTTTGAGAGAAAGCTTTGAATGAAATAAGTATTACTATTGACAAAGCTAGTATAAGTGGCTTTTTTTCCATGTCAAAATGAAATTAATTTGGGTGAATTATGACTTTTTGTGCCTGTAAAGATACTAAATATGAATGAGGCGAGTATGTTTATTGTACCATTGTGTAGTTAGAAGATAGTGTATATAAGTTTTATGAATACCAAAATCAGGGATAAATTATTTTGTCATAATACTTTTTTCTTAACTTATTTCATGAAAATGTGTTAAAACCATACATTTTTTGTCGGTAATTACTGAATTTATTAACCGAAAACGTTTTAGATTTTTGGTAAATTAGGTTATTGTGGTCAATAACAATAGATTTGACTTCAATGACAAAGAAAGTAAAAAATATCGCTGTACTTACTTCTGGAGGAGATGCTCCAGGAATGAATGCTGCCATAAGAGCGGTAGTTCGTGCGTGTAGTTATTATAAGGTAGATTGTTTCGGCGTTTATAAGGGGTATGAAGGTCTTATTCACAATGAAATGGAAAAACTGAACGCACGTTCGGTAAGGAATATAATAAATAAGGGAGGAACTTTTCTTAAATCAGCTCGTTCTAAAGATTTCCGTACAGAAGAAGGAAGGAAGAAAGCCTATGATAATTTAGTAAAGAATAATATCGATGCTCTTATCGTAATTGGAGGGGATGGTAGTTTTACAGGTGCGTTAAAGCTTTCTGAAGAATTTAGTTTTCCGGTAGTGGGAATTCCTGGTACTATTGATAATGATATTAACGGTACTGATTATACTATTGGTTATGATACTGCTTTAAATACTGTGGTAGAAGCTATAGATAAAATAAGGGATACTGCAAGTTCACATAATAGACTATTCTTGATTGAGGTAATGGGTAGAGATGCTGGAGATATTGCACTTAATGCTGGAATTGGAGCAGGAGCAGAAGAGATATTGATTCCAGAAGAAGATATGGGAGTTGATAGACTTATAGAATCTTTGAAGAAAAGTAAAAAAACAGGTAAAACTTCTAGTATTATAGTTGTAGCAGAAGGTGACAAATCAGGAAAGAATATTTTTGAGTTAGGAGAATATGTAGAGGAAAACCTAGCAGATTATGAAGTTAGAGTTTCTGTATTAGGTCATATACAGAGAGGTGGATCACCAAGTTGTTATGATCGGGTTCTGGCAAGTAAGTTAGGAGTGGGGGCTGTAGAGACTTTATTAGAAGGGAAAAGTGAGGTAATGATAGGAATCGTTCATAAAAAAGTACAAATAGTTCCGTTAACAACCGCTTTAGGAAAAAGAACACACAAACACGATAGATTAATTAAAGTTGCTGATATTACTTCAGTATAAATATAACCACGTTTTAAATCAAAAACAACTAAATTATTAAGTATGAGTACGTTAAAAATTGGAATTAACGGTTTCGGTAGAATTGGAAGAATCGCATTTAGAATTGCTTCTAAACGCGAGAATGTAGAAATAGTAGCTATTAACGATTTGTTAGATGTAAATCATTTAGCTTATTTATTGGAGTACGATTCTGTACACGGAAAATATGATGGTACTATTGCTGTAGAAAATGGAAACCTTGTAGTAAATGGTAAAGCTATCCGTGTTACTGCAGAAAGAAATCCTGAAGAATTAAAATGGGATGCAGCTGGAGTTGATGTGGTGATGGATTGTACAGGTATCTTTACAACATTGGATAAAGCCGGTGCTCATTTAAAGGCAGGTGCTAAAAAAGTTGTTATTTCTGCACCTTCTGCAGATGCACCAATGTTTGTTATGGGGGTAAACCATACAGAAGCTAAAGCAACAGATACAATTGTTTCTAACGCTTCTTGTACTACAAATTGTTTAGCTCCTTTAGCTAAAGTGATTAATGATAATTTTGGAATAGAAGAAGGTTTAATGACCACAGTACATGCTGCAACTGCTACACAAGCAGTGGTTGATGCTCCTTCTAAAAAGAATTTTAGACTAGGACGTTCTTCATTGAATAACATTATACCATCTTCTACAGGTGCTGCGAAGGCAGTTGGTAAAGTTATACCTGAATTAAATGGTAAACTTACGGGTATGGCATTTAGAGTTCCAACTGCAGATGTTTCTGTTGTAGATCTTACGGTAAAAACTAAGAAATCGGTATCTTATGAAGACTTAAAAGCTGTTGTGAAAAAAGCATCAGAAAATGAATTAAAAGGTGTTTTAGCATATACAGATGAGGATGTGGTATCTCAAGATTTTGTTGGAGAACACCATACGTCTACTTTTGATGCTGGAGCTGGAATTGCTTTAAATGACAATTTCTTTAAGTTAGTATCTTGGTACGATAATGAATATGGGTATTCTTCCAAATTGGTAGACCTTTCATCCTATGTAGGTAATCTATAGGGAGTAATATAGTATATTGCCCCGATTTTAGACATAATCGGGGTTTTTAGCTGACTGCAACACACACAACAAACATATTTTTAAAATGATTTTATTAGCTGACGGTGGTTCCACTAAATGTGATTGGATTCTTCTTGATGAAGAAGGAGAAATTGTGTTTAAAACTCGCACAGAAGGTTTAAACCCTGCTGTATTTAGTAAATCTTTATTAGAAGAGAGACTTAAGGATAATGAAGAACTTGCCTCTTATCGAAATAAGATAGATCGAGTACATTTTTATGGCGCTGGCTGTGGGACTAATAAGCCAACTCAAATGTTGGCGAAGATTTTTGAAGATTACTTTTCTAATGCAAATGATATTCTCGTTAAAGAAGATATGGTTGCAGCTGTTTATGCTGCTACTACAGAACCTGGGATTGTTTGTATTTTAGGTACCGGATCTAATAGTTGTTACTTTGATGGTGATGAAATAAAGATGACGGTAGATTCTTTGGGGTATATTTTAATGGATGAAGCCAGTGGAAATTACTTTGGGAAACGATTAATAAGAGACTATTATTATAAAAGAATGCCGCCAGAAGTTGCTGGAGAGTTCGAAAAACGTTTTAATCTTTCTTCTGATAGTATAAAAGAAAACTTGTATAAGAAGGAAAATCCAAATACGTATTTAGCTTCTTTCGCGGAATTCATTTTTACCAGTGAGCGTAATGGGTACTTTTATAAAATCATTACAGAAGGAATCCAAGAATTTGTAGAAACAAGGGTGTTGTGTTTTCCGGAAGCGCAAAATGTTCCAGTACACTTTATAGGGTCTATAGCACACTTTAGTGAAGACATTATTAGAGCGGCTGTTTGGCCATACCATTTAACAGTAGGAAATATTGTGAGAAGACCTATAGATGGTATTATTGATTATTACAGAAATGATGTAATAAAAAAGAAACCAAAAAACGTATAAATAATAAATGCTAATAAGGAGAAATTAATGATAATGTTCTAATATTATCAGGTTTTCTCCTTTTTCCATTTTCCATAAACTGGCAACAAAAAAGTATCCATCTTTAAAATCTTCGTAGTCACAACCTACAAAATAATCATCATCGTCTTTGATAATCTTTTCGCAGATATGATGTTCCATTTTGTCTTCCCAGAAATTTTGATTTTCTTTTTTTTCAATCCAATTAATGAGATCTCTTTCTGAGATAATACCTAGTTGAGTATTTTGATCTTTAATCAGTTCATAAACCTCTTTCTCCTTAAGATATTTAATGAACTCTTTACTAATGATTTCTTCTTTCCAAATTTTTTTGGAATCCCAATTCATTAGATATTTTGTGTTTTCCTTACTTACTTTCACTCTTTTTGTTTGGGGGATAAATACATAGTAAAAGTATATAATTTTATTTATTAAAATTGTAATTTAGACTAATTCTTGTTCCTTTTCCTGGCGCAGAACTTATAAAGATTCTTCCATCTATATAATTCATCCTTTCCTTCATAAAAAACAGTCCCATTCCACCTTCAGCATTATTCTTTGGCTTGCTAGGAATTTTGGTTAAATCAAATCCTTTTCCGTTATCGTCTATAGTAATACTTAATATGGATTCGGAGCTGTTAATAGATATTAGGATATAGTCTGATTTAGCGTATTTGATAGCGTTGTTAACAGCTTCTTGTGTAACTCGATATAGATTAGTTTCAACCAAAGAATCAAAACGAAGTTCAGTATTTGATTTATCTTCTAAAATGATATTTTTACTCGTTAGTTTTGTGAGTTCTTTTGCCATTTTTTGTAAGGCAATACTAATCCCATAGTCTTTTAATTCAGGAGGAGTAAGGTTAAATGTTGCTGTTCTGATTCCAAGAATTAAATCTTTAGATAGTTGTTTGAGGCCTTCTATTTTTTGATTCGTTTTTTCAATATTATTTGTGTTTATTGATTCGATATTAAATTTTAAAGCAGTAAGCATTTGTCCAATACTATCATGTATTTCTTTCGCAATTCTCTTTCTCTCTTCTTCTTGGGCCTCTACAATCAAACTAGCATTAGATTTTTGTAATTCCTCCTTTTGTTGATATTCTAGATCATTTAATCTTTCTATTTCTAGTTGTGCTTCTTTTCTTTTAGAGATATCGGAACAAAGAACTAGTCTTTCTGCAGTTCCAGATTCTTTAAAAACATTGAGGATCGAAACATCTAACCACATTTTTTTATTATCACTAGAAATAAATTCAAATTCTTCATTAAAAACACCTCCTTTATTCTGTGATATGAGTCGAAGTAGTCTATTGGACTGCAGTTCACTTAATTTCATAAGTTCTGCAAGGTTTTTTTGATAAATTTTTTGATCTATATTTAAAACTTTAGCAAAACGTTCCCCCAGATTTTTTACAATTCCTTGTTCATTAACTCTTGCATATAATAGCGTTTGATCTAATGCTTTAGTAAGCGAGATAAGTTCTTGGACATTTTCATTTTGAATTTTTCTTAACTTCTCGGCATTAGCGGCCATGTTAGTAGCATCTTTTTGCGAGATTAATAGATTAGAAATTGTTTTTTTAATACTTAATGCTACCGGTCTAAATAATAAGAAAAATTCAAAAATTAAAACTAAAATGATGAGGCCAAAAATGATATATTCTATTTTTTTAAGGCTTGATATTTTTTCCTGGGCATCTCTTTCGTATCTATAAACAATAGCATCCATTTGTTTAAGAAAAAGAGGTTCGTTAAAAGTTACATTGTCCAGATATGGTTTTAATATTTGTTGGTTGACAGAATCATTTTTAACCAAACTAAGTATTTCTGCACTATTCTCATATATGGTTTCAAAATAAGGCTGTAAAACCAAAAACATTCTTTTTATTTCCGTACTATCATTTTTTCCTTTAGGTATAGAATCATTATATCTTCTTAATCTCTCGTGAGATGTTTTCCAAAGTTGTATGGTAGCTTCTAATTCTTCAATATACCTTTTTTTGGATATGCTATCTGTCGTATAGCTAAGTAATAGAATTTCTTTAGTCAGTTTCTGACTAAGCATCCGCTGTCTACCAGAAATATTAATAATTTTAGAATCGTCTATTTGAGAGTTAAGATATCGTTGGATAAAAAACTGCCCGCCAATAGTAAATAGAGCAATCGCTCCTAATGCAATAATGTAAATTTTACTTAGGCGATTAAATGTTTGATGATCTAATGATTCCAGTTTGTTCAATATGATAAAATTATGCGATGGCTTGCTTAATCAAATCTAATCCTTTTTCTGAATATGATATTTTTAGTGCCGCTTGATGCCCTTTTTCAGACATTTTTTTCCAGGTCTTTTGTAAAATGTCTATGACTTTTTCTGAAGCGTGTTTTTCATAAAAATCAGAGTAATAAAACTTTAGAAAGACAAGGCATATTACATCTTCTAATATTTGAGTATCCTCGTCTTTTTTCAGTTTCTTTTTTTGAATTAAAAATGAAACTCGATCTATGACCTCTTGATTATAACCTACTTTTTCAAGTATTTCTGAAGCTTTTTTTGCATGAAATTTTTTAAGTTCTTCACGCCATTTTAAATATCCCACACGATCCATCGGATAGCTATTTCTAGGGATTTCCCATCTACAGATATGTTGAGCCCTAGCTGCTAATTGAAGCGCTTCTGATGCTTCTGGAGTAAAATTATCCAGTGTTTGACTCATTCGTTGTCCATAGACTAATTCTTTTGCAATAGATGCTCCATTAACTATTTCTTTATTAGGATCATTTGCATTTGATGCATCAATGATAGAGAATGCTTCGGTTATTTGAGAGGTTGGCATAAAAGTAATATTATTAGAATACTTGCTAAAGTAATGTTTTTTAGCAATAAAATTCTTTATTCTTCGAAGCCAATAAAAACGTTGTCATTTTCTACTTTTATTGGATAGATTGCAATGGGAGGTAAATCACCATTTAGATTTTCCCCAGTTTCTAAAGAAAAAGTTTTTTTATGAAGAGGACAAGCAACTTTAGGTATGCCGTTATGGTCTCCAATCATTCCCCTGCCTAAAACCATCTCGTTTTTTTCGGGTGATAAGTTTTGGCAAGCATACCAGGTGTTTAATCTCTCAAAATTGAATACTGCAATTTGTAAATCTTTATATTTAACACAAGCTCCTCCATCTTTTGGGAAAGCGTCAATTGAAGCAGCTTTAAACCAAACTTTTACATCTTCTAATTTGATGGTTCTGTATTTGTTTAGAATTTCTTCCATTTAATTTTAATTATAAGCTGTTTATTATTTCCAAGGTTCAGGCATTTTTTGTTCTCTTAAGGGAACAAAAACAACATTATCGTCTTCTTCTTTGCTATTTACAAAGTGATTAAAGCGTTTCATTATTTCAGGGTCATTGACAGCTTGAGTCCACTCACATTTATACTTGTTGACCAAGGTTTTCATTTCGTTTTCTAAATCTTCAGCAATACCGAGTTTATCATCAATAATAACTTCTTTTAAATAATCTAATCCTCCTTCTAGACGTTCCTGCCATGCAGCGGTTCTTTGTAATGGTTTTGCTGTACGCATGTAAAACATTAAGTATCTATCTAGATATTTTATTACGGTTTCATTATCAATTTGTTCGGCAAATAATTCAGCATGTCTTGGTGTAGCTCCACCGTTTCCACCTACATATAAATTCCAGCCACCTTCTACTGCAATTAATCCGAAGTCTTTTCCACGTGCTTCCGCACATTCACGAATACATCCAGAAACTCCACCTTTAATTTTGTGCGGAGCTCTAATTCCTCTGTAACGATTCTCTAGTTCAATACCAAAACTTACACTTTCGTCCATTCCATAACGGCACCAGGTTGAACCAACACAAGTTTTTACTGTTCTTAATGACTTCCCGTAGGCGTGACCACTTTCAAAACCATGGTCAATTAGATCTTTCCATATTAAAGGCAATTGGTTTACAGTAGCACCGAATAAGTCGATACGCACCCCACCAGTTACCTTAGTGTATAAATCATATTTTTTAGCTATTTCTCCAAGTGCTATAAGTTTTTCTGGAGTAATTTCTCCTCCGGGTACTCTTGGAACTACAGAATATGTTCCATTTCGCTGTATATTGGCTAAGAAGCGATCATTAGAATCTTGAATAGCGTATTCTTCATTCGCGGTATCAGCATGAATAGTAGCCATTAATGATGCGACAAGAGGTTTACATAATTCACAACCGTGACCACCATTTCCATGATTATCTAATACTTCATTAAATTTAGTGTATCCTTTTACTTGGATTATTTTATATAAATCTTGTCTGCTTAGATCAAAATGTTCACAAACACCTTCTTTAACTTCTATACCTAAAGATTTTAAGGTAGCATTGGTTAAGTCAGTTACCATAGGTTTGCAACCACCACAACCAGTTCCTGCTTTAGTACAACTAATTACTCCTGCAACATCTGTAGCTTCTCCGTTTTCTATAGCGCTACAAATCTGTTCTTTAGTAACACTTTCGCAAGAACAAATTTGAGCTCCATCAGGTAAATCCATTACATCACCTAATAAGCCTCCTTCATCACCTCCACGACTACCTAATATTAGATCTTCTGGTTCTTCAGGAAGTTTCATTCCATTGATATAAATTTGGAATAAAGAATTATAATCAGAGGAATCACCTATTAAAATTCCACCTAAAAGCCTTTTTCCATCTTTAGAAATGTTTATTTTTTTATAAATACCATTTCGTTTATTTTCATATATAATTTCATCAATATCTTCTTTAGACAGATTAAGAGCATCTCCAAAACTTGCAACCTCAGTACCAATTAATTTTAATTGGGTAGACATATCAATGGATTCTGGCATTTCTGCATCACCACCGGTAATCTGTTGTACAACAACTTCTGCCATATCATATCCAGGAGCTACTAAACCATAAATCATACTATTTAGTAAAGCACACTCCCCAATAGCAAATATATTTTTGTCAGAAGTTTCCATTTTTTGGTTGACAACAATTCCTCCACGAGTTCCAACTTCAAGACCACATTCTCTAGCAACTTCATCTCGTGGTCGTATACCTGCAGAAACAACAAGCATGTCAACTTTTAGTTCTGTATCGTCAACATATTGTAAACCTTCGATTGCTTTTTTACCCTGAAGAAATTGTGTTTGTTTCGAGAGGTGTACTTTTAATCCCATGCTTTCAATTTTAGACTGAAGCATATCACTAGCTCCTTTGTCAAGTTGTCTTGGCATGAGACGAGGAGCAAACTCCACTACATGAGCATTAAGTCCTAAATTTTTAACCGCATTTGCAGCTTCAAGTCCTAATAAACCTCCACCAAGAACAGCGGCTTCAGTTTTCCCTTGGGCTTTTAATTTTTTAGCATATGCTTCTGTAGCTTCGAGATCTTCTATAGTTCTATAAACAAAAACCCCTTCTTTATCAATTCCTTCAATTGGCGGAACGAAAGCAGAGGAACCTGTTGCTAGCACTAAATAATCATAGGAATAAATATCTCCTCTATGATTAGCAATCGTTTTATCCTCTCTATTGATTTCTGTAATCATTTCTGAAATATGAAGATCAATATTATTATCCTCATACCAATTAGCAGGAGACATACTTAAATCTTCTGAAGTTTTACCATCGTAAAATTCGCTAAGATGGACTCTGTCATACGCTCGCCTTGGTTCTTCACCAAAAACTATAAGTTTGTAATCTGTAAATTTTTCTGATGCTGCAAACTTCTCACAGAACTTATAACTTACCATTCCGTTACCTATTACTACTACCTTCTTCATTAGTTACGTATTTATATATCAAAATTAAGTATTAATACGTATTTAAGTAATAAGAATTACGTAATTATCAGTATTGTAAATTAAGAATTTCAAAATAATACATTAAAAAACCTGCGAAACTGATTTCGCAGGTTTTGAATTATGGTATTGTTATTATATGCTATTGTTTTGGTTTTGGACTCCATTTTAAGAAGTTCGGTTTTACGACTAACATTGCCCATCCCCAGTTTTGTAATCCGCTAGGATCAGCAACTCCTTTTAGAATTTCCATACTATCTCCAGCAAACATCTGAGAGTATCCTATTTTTAAGGTAGCATATGGTAGTATTTTTTGAGTAAAAACTAAATCTAGTTCTGTACCTAAGTATGTATCATCAGTTCCAGCAATATCTTCTGCAGCAGAGAAATAGTGAAGTTTTGCCAATAAACTACTGCTTTTACCAGTTTTGATCACAGCTTTAGCATAGATATCTTGTAGTCCTACACTATTGGCATGATTCCCCACATAAAAGTAATCCATATATCCATTAAATTTATGATTCGTTCCAAAGATTGGGAAGAAGGATGTAATCTCTCCATCTGTTCCTCCATTATCATCACCACTAAGCAGTTCTCCACCTATTCCGAATAAAGTTTTTCCTGGTTTATAGGTAACCTCTAGACCGGCGTTATATGCTGATAAATCAACTGTTTCTGTGAATTTTCCAGTTTGTGCATATAAGTTTAAAGCTATTTTTAATCCTTTAGCAGGTTTAGCAACTAGATGTGTACCAAAGGTTTGTCTATTTACAGTTCCATCAATTGGAGTTTGACCATCGGTATCTAAATTCTGATAAGAATTATTTACAAAAAGAAAACTCCCAGAGAATTTAGCCCAGTCTTTATGTAACCAAGCATAAGCCATTCCTTTGTAATCAAATACAGCTCTTGCATTACCATCATTATTAGGATCAAATAAAGTATTGATTCTGCTTACTCCATTTTGATTAAAAGAAAAACCAAGATCTAGTTTTAAACCATTCTCATTTTTATACTTGATTAATGCAGCATCATGAAACCTTCCTTGCATTGCCCAATCCAATCCACCAAGTATTCTCTGATCGTCATAAGAAAGTGCTTGTCTTCCTATTTTAGTAGACCATCCACTGCCAAACTTAAAATTAATCCAAGCTTGGGCTAGTGAGAAACTATTATTGTTATCAGCCGCAGCTATCTGGGGTGTATCTCCCCAAACACTTACATCCTGTACACTAAGATATGTAGAAAACTTGTCTGCAGTATATCCAAATTTTAATCGAGAACGTTGTTGTACAAATATAGCTGCATCTACTCCAGCTGGAGTTAAATTACCAAAACCGTGTAAATACTCTAATCGTGGTCTTATATCTGCATCAATACTTAATTCCTGTGCATTCCCCTTAAATACCAGTACTAGTAATAGTATGGTAAAGTATAACTTATTTTTCATTTCTTAAATTTGTTTGGTGTGAGTATAAGTATTTCTCACAGTTGCTATGTTCTTTTCAATTAATCCTATTAGCTGATGTATCAATTGAGTAACAAATCTAAGTATTAATACTTATTTTTAATGTTTTTATTAGATAAAAATACGTAGTTTTTCTTTGTGGATTATTAATTTATTGATTGTATTTTTGAATTATTCTTATCTTTGGATAGTAAGTAGTTTTTTTATAAAGAGTACGTAATTAAGTATTAGAAAGTATGGTAAGTATTGTATTGGTAGATGATCATTTTTTAGTTAGAGATGGAATTCGTTCACTTCTGGAGGATGAAAAGCAATATGAGGTTATTGGAGAGGCTTCTGATGGGAGAGAAGCTATTGAATTAGTGCAGTCGTTGTGCCCAGATATCGTAATATGTGATATAAGAATGCCAGAAATGTCCGGAATAGATACTGTAAAAGAACTTACGGCGCTATCTGTTTCTTCTAAAACAATCATGTTATCAATGCATGATTCTGATGAGTATATTTTACAATCAATTAATGCGGGGGCAGATGGATATCTGCTTAAGGATGCGGGTAAAGAGGAATTTTTGAAAGCACTGTCTACCGTAAGCAAAGGGAATAAATATTTTAGTGGAGATGTTTCTTCTATATTGGTCAAAAATTTACTTAAAAATAGTGATGAAAAGGTAGAAGAAAAAGCCTTAAAACCAACTATTGAAGGTAAGAAAGAGAAGAGTAACCCTTTTGACCTAACGAAAAGAGAAAATCAAATACTTAAGTTGGCAGTGTCTGGGATGACTAATAAAGATATTGCGGCTGAACTTGATATTAGTAAAAGAACTACAGAAGTTCATCGCTTTAACTTAATGAAAAAGATGGCGGTTAAAAATGTATTAGAATTAAGTAAAAAAGCCAGAGAATATGAGATGATTCCCTGACTTTTAGTTTTTTTAATTATTAGCTACATCTTCGTATAAATTAGTAATTTTATTAAAAGATTTTGTTAGCTGGTTTGTAGTAGCAAACATTTCTTGCAAAGTAAAGTCACCATTTAATAAACCGTTTTTATTGGTTTGAAATTTTTCCCAATACGACATAACAACGCCTAGTTCTTCTTCTATATCAGTGCTGTTGTAACTACTTATTAATAATTCTCCAATTGTGTTGTCAAATTTTTCATAAGTTTCATTTAATATTTTTTTATATTCAGGACTATCTCCTTTAAACATAGTAGTTGCAGTGTAGTATAGACATAGTCGCTGTGATAGCATTCGCTGTCTTCCTGATATATTTATTGTTTTTGCTAAATCTTTGTTTTTATTCTGAAAAAATTGATTGTTGTAGTTATAACTGTTTTCTATACTAATAACTACATCGTTACAGGTTTTTAATAAATTGGTGTTAGCTTTTACAATCCTTAAGGAATTTTGAGCGTCTGGAGTACTTGCAATGATAGCTTTAAAATCGTCCCATAATGTTCTAACTTTTTTTAAGGATAATTTTGTAGAGCTGCTAGAGGCATTTTTAGTAAGTATTTGTAACTGTTTTTCAAATATAAACTTACTAGAGTTTAATTCCTTTTTTATCGATTGATCATTAATTCCTTTAGCAGTTAATAAATATGCTTTAGAAATCTTCTGTGATAGCATTCGTTGTTTTCCTGAGATATTTATAGCCTTCGCGTAACTAATAGTTCCGTATTTGTTCGATTGAGCTGTTAAATAAGTATTTGATATAAGCGTAATAAGGATTGTCAATAAAATTGTAGTGCTCTTCTTTTTCATAAGTAAGTTTTTACATTGTTATTAAATTATCATTGGGGTTAACCATTTTATAGGGGTTTATGGCGGTTTGGTTTGTAAAAAAAGTATTTACGCTGTAGAGATATATTTGCCAAAATACTTATTTTTTTTCGAGAAAACCAAATATTTAATACGTAGTCCTAGAGAATGCGTTTTGTTGCATTGCTTAGGTTATGGGATAGCCATATTTATGATATTGTAAAACAGTTAAGTATTTGTTTAGCAGGTGTTTGTGTTTTTTGATGCTACGTTAATGATATCGTTTTAGATTTTTGATAGCCAAAACTGTTGATTCTATAATTATTAGGTTCTGAAATTAATAAATACGTAATTCTACAGTTAAATACTTAATAATTTAGCTTAAGTGTTGTTTTTGATAAGTATTAGTACTTAGTTTACTTCGTATTTTATAACATATAGAATTTAAACTTTAAAAACACATTAATATGGATGCCTTAGGGAAATCTACTACGCTAAATCTTTTGAACTTCAAGAATCTCTCAATTAGAACTTTTTGGATAACTTCAATTGCCTTTTTCTTATGCTTTTTTTCTTGGTTTGGTATTGTTCCCTTTATGCCTGATGTTGTTAGGGATTTGGGATTAACTCCTGATCAAAAATGGAATTCAATTATTGTTGCAGTCACAGGAACTGTATTTGCAAGACTTTTTATAGGTAAAATGTGTGATAAATATGGTCCTCGAATTTGTTACACTTGGTTATTGATGTTAGGTGCGATTCCTGTAATAATATTAGGATTGGTGCAAACTCCTATGCAGTTTATAATTTGTAGACTTTTTATTGGTTTTATAGGAGCTTCTTTTGTGATAACGCAGTTTCATACTTCGATTATGTTTGCTCCTAATATAGTAGGTACAGCGAATGCAACTTCTGCTGGATGGGGTAATCTAGGTGGCGGTGCAAATCGTCTAGGGATGCCATTGATAGCTGCAGCAGTAGTAAGTTTTGGTATTGCAGAAACAGAAGCTTGGAGGTATTGTATGGTAATAGCGGGAGTTGTTTGTTTTTTAATGGGGATTGTGTATTACTTTTTTACGCAAGATACACCTAATGGAAATTATAAAGAACTAAAAGTTAAGGGAGAGTTACCACAATCAAAGAAAGATGAGGTGAGTTTTTTGTCAGCTATTAAGGATTATCGCGTATGGATACTTTTTGTAATATATGCAGCTTGTTTCGGAATGGAACTTACGGTATATGGAACAATGGATGATTATCTTCAAAATACATTTCAGTTAGAACGGGTTACAGCTGGAAACCTAGTATTGTCTTTTGCATTGATGAATATTTTTGCTAGAACGTTAGGAGGTTTTTTTGGAGATCGTTTTGGTAGGTTAAAAGGGTTGCGAGGTCGTGTGTTGTTTCTTGCGGTAATACTTGCGATTGAGGGAGTAATGCTGTCTTTGTTTTCTGGAATGAATGGATTGACTTTTGGAGTTGTTTTTTTGGTAGGCTTTAGTCTTTCGGTTCAGATGGCAGAAGGAGCAACCTTTTCTGTAGTTCCATTTATAAATAAAAAAGCAATTGGTTCTATCTCAGGAATTGTAGGAGCTGGTGGTAATGTAGGTGCCTTTGTTGCTGCTATGGTATTGAAATCAAAATCGGCAATTGCCGAGAAGACTGCAATTTTGGATAGTCAAGGTATGGGAGAAGAAGCTGTAAGTGCTGCGCAAGCAGCTGCGTCTTCACAAGCGGTATCAGAGGGTTATTTTTTAATTGGTGTTTTTGTAGTGATAACTGCAGTTATTTCATTAGCTATAAAATTTTCTACAGAAGATGAAAAAGCCGTTCAGAAAGAAATGAAAGCTATTCCTGTGCCGAACTAACTTATCTTAAATAATAATCAAGAAAGGCTTTTATCTGGTTAGAATACTACTTAGTTAAAAGCCTTTTCTAGTTATAGGTAAACAATTGCTACATTATTTTTTGGTTAGTTGTTTGTTATAGCTTGTTGATTTTAAGTGTTTTGATAGGTTGTCTTTTGTTAGTATTACGATTCTGTTAAAAATATGCCGTTAATTTTTTATATAAAATAATATTCCCCTTGTAATTTTTGTAAAATAAAAATACTTAGTTAAATACGTAATTTTAACATTCGTAGTTAAGTATTTATACGTAGTTTTGATGTGTTCTATTAGCTGAATAACAAAAAAATACAAATTATGACAAAACTTAATTTTAAAATAGGGATTTTCTTAACCGCAATGACTCTTTTGTCTTGTGGTGGTGAAAAGAAGAAAGAAATAGCGTCTAGTACCACGGAATCTAAAGAGGAGGTGTCTAAACTAACTATAGAAAAACCTCAGTTGACTTTTGGTTTTATAAAGTTAACGGATATGGCTCCTTTAGCTATAGCTAAGGAAAAAGGTTTTTTCGAAGATGAAGGATTGTTTGTTTCTGTAGAAGCACAATCAAATTGGAAAAATGTATTGGACCGTGTAATAGATGGTCAATTAGATGGTTCTCATATGTTGGCAGGTCAACCTATTGCTGCAGGAGCTGGTTTTGGTAGACAAGCAGAATTGGTAACACCATTTTCTATGGATTTAAATGGTAATGGTATTACAGTTTCTAATGATGTTTGGTCTAAAATGAAACCTAATGTCCCAAAAGGAGAGGATGGAAAACCAATTCATCCAATTACCGCAGAATCTCTTAAGCCAGTAATAGACTCTTATAAGAATGAAGGGAAGGCTTTTAAAATGGGGATGGTGTTTCCGGTTTCTACTCATAATTACGAAATACGATATTGGTTAGCTGCTGCAGGGATTAATCCTGGAATGTATTCTAAGGATAATATTCAGGGGCAGATAGATGCAGATGTATTGCTATCTGTAACTCCGCCACCACAAATGCCTGCTACTCTTGAAGCTGGAACAATATATGGATACTGTGTAGGAGAACCTTGGAATCAACAAGCTGTTTTTAAAGGAATAGGTGTTCCGGTTACTACAAATTATGATATCTGGAAAAATAATCCAGAGAAGGTATTTGTGATGACAAAGAAATTTGTGGAGCAATATCCAAATACCGCTACAGCTGTTACTAAAGCATTGATTAGAGCAGGGAAGTGGTTAGATACTCCAGGAAATCGGCCAGAAGCTGTAAAGATATTATCAATGCCAGAATATGTTGGCGCTGATGAAGTAGTTCTAGCAAATTCTATGACAGGAACTTTTGAGTTTGAAAAAGGAGATAAAAGAGAAATGCCTGACTTTAATGTGTTTTACAGATACGATGCTACATATCCTTTTTATTCAGATGGTATATGGTTTTTAACTCAAATGAGAAGATGGGGGCAGATTCCAGAAAGTAAATCAGCAGAGTGGTATGATACTACCATTAAAGATATTTACCGTCCTGATATTTGGACTAAAGCGGCTAAACTATTGGTAGAAGAAGGTCATTTAGAAGCTTCAGAATTACCAAAGACAGATGGTTACAAGCCAGCAACTACTGATTTTATTGATGGTAATAAATATGATGCCAAAGATCCAATAGGATACATTAATAGTTTTGGTATTGGGAATAAAGAAAATGTGGAAGGTGTTTCAAGCATTGAGAAATAAAAAGAGGTTTTCTCTTTTTATTTCTCTTTCCATAACAAAATTAAATAATCTCTAATGACTTACTAGGTATTGTGTTATGGTGGTTAAAGAGAAATAAGTTTTAAAAGAAATAAAATGAAAGATAGGTCAATACATATTCTGAACTTTGTTGGGTTAGGTTTTTTTGAGCCGGCTATACGATTAGCTACAGGAGAAGAAACAAAGAAGAATTTAATCGCATTACTTAAAAAGGTATTATTACCAATATTGTCAGTGGGGTTGTTTTTGTTGTTATGGCATTCTGGTGCTACGTATCTTTATAATGTTGAAAAAGATGCTAGAATAGAAAAAGCGTTAGCGGATCAAGGAGAGGCTGCAGCATTAGAAATGCGAACTTGTATAGAATCTGGAGATATTAGTTGTCAGCCAAATACATTACCGTCACCTGCTCAAGTTTGGACTGCTTATAAATCACTATTAGCAGATCATGCAGCAATATCTGAGAAAAAAAGTTCTTTTGCTGATAAAGTTGCAGCAACCAATGCTAAAAGAGAAGAACAAGGTTTAGCTGCTATCACTTACACAGGAAGACCGTCGTTTGTAGATCAGATTTTTACAAGTCTTAAAACAGTTTTTGCTGGTTTTTTATTGGCTTTGTTTATTGCAGTTCCAATAGGTATTATGTTAGGGTTGAGTAAGACTTTAAGATCCTCTGTTAACTGGTTGATTCAAATATTTAAGCCTGTTTCTCCAGTTGTTTGGTTGCTGTTGGTTTTTATGATTGTAAAAACATTAACTAGAGGTTCTGATTCTGATAGTTCATTTATTATTTCATTTATAAGTGTTGGTTTATGTTCCATGTGGGCAACATTGGTAAATACTAGTATGGGAGTTTCTTCTGTTGATAAAGATTATATTAATGTGGCTAAGGTGCTTCAATTGAGTGTTGCTCAAAAAGTGTTTAAGATTATTTTACCATCATCATTTCCTTTGATTTTCACAGGCTTGCGTATAACATTGTCTGTGGCTTGGATGGTGTTAATTGCAATAGAGTTATTAGCACAAAGCCCTGGATTAGGTTCTTTTGTATGGGAAGAGTTTCAAAATGGAGCAAATGATTCTAACTCTAAAATTATTGTAGCCATGTTTGTGATCGGAATCATCGGGTTCTTATTAGATCGGGTAATGTTAACAATACAGAAGTTTGTCACTTTTACAGAAGAAACCGCTTAAAACATAAGGTATGGCATATATAGAGTTAAGAAATGTATCCAAATCTTTTGGAACAGGAAAAGATCGTACAAAGGTGTTGTCTAATATCAATTTAGAAATTGAAGAAGGAGAGTTTGTGGCTATTGTTGGTTTTACTGGAAGTGGAAAAACAACTTTAATAAATCTTATTTCGGGGTTATTGATGCCAGATGAGGGGGAAGTATTGTTTAAAGGAGAACCTGTGACTGGACCTGATCACGAGAGAGGAGTGATTTTTCAGAATTATTCATTATTACCTTGGTTAAATGTGCGTAATAATGTAGGGATGGCTGTAAAAGAAGCTTTTAAAAAAATGTCTAAAAAAGACAGGAGTAAGCGAGTCGAAGATTACGTAGAGATGGTTAATCTTTCGCCTGCAATAGGTAAGCTTCCTAAAGAACTTTCTGGGGGTATGAGACAGCGAGTTTCTGTTACAAGAGCCTTGTCTATGAGTCCAGAGGTGATATTGATGGATGAACCTTTAAGTGCATTAGATGCATTAACCAGAGGGAATTTACAGCAAGAGATTCTTAAGATTTGGAATAAAGATAAAAAAACTGCTTTGTTGATTACAAACGATGTCGACGAGGGAATTTTAATGGCAGATCGAATTATTCCTCTAAAACCCGGCCCAAAGGCTACACTTGGTCCAGAATATAAAATAAACCTGGAGAGACCTAGGGATAAGACAGCACTTAATCATAACGAAGAATATAAACAACTTCGAAATAGTATTATGGAGTATCTAATACAAATTGGAGAGCAGAGAGCTTCAAAAAAAGATACTAATTATGTATTACCAGATATTAAGCCAAAAATGAAACCAGCACCTTTTAGGAGATTAAGTTTTAGTTAAAAAAGATGGAAATGGAAACATTAGAAAAAGAAGAAGTTGTAAGAAGATCGGATAATGGATTGTTTGAGGATAAGTATATGCTAGATATTTCTCAATTAACTAAAATTTATCCTACTCCAAAAGGAGACTATGTGGTTTTGGATGATCTAGATTTAAAAGTAAAACATGAGGAATTTATATCAATAATTGGTCATTCTGGATGTGGTAAATCTACGTTGCTTACAATGATCGCGGGTCTTAACCCTATTTCTAGAGGAACTATTGTTGCGGATAATCAAACAATTAAAGGGCCTGGTCCCGATAGAGGAGTTATATTTCAGTCTCCAAGTTTATTGCCTTGGATGACAGCATACGATAATGTGATGCTAGGTGTTAAGCAAGTTTTTGCACACGGAACTAAAAAAGATAGGGATAATATTGTAAAATATTACTTATCAAAAGTAGGGCTAGAAGATGCAATGTACAAGAAAGCAAAAGAATTGTCTCAAGGAATGCAGCAAAGAGTAGGGATAGCTAGAGCATTTGCTCTTAAGCCAAAAGTTTTATTGTTGGACGAGCCTTTTGGAATGTTGGATTCTCTAACAAGAGGAGAGTTGCAGGATGTGCTTATAGAAGTTTGGAATCAAGAAAAAATAACTGCTATAATGATTACACACGATGTAGATGAGTCTATTTTTTTAGCGGATCGAGTTATTATGATGACAAGTGGTCCAAGAGCTAAAGTTGGTGATATCTTAAATATTGATTTTGAAAGACCTCGTTTAAGAAAGGATGTTTTAGAGCATCCGGATTATTATAAATATCGAGAGCATTTGATAAACTTTTTAGAGCACTAAGAATACCTAAGAAGACTTTGTAAGCCAAACACCTTTATTCCATTATTGACTTTTAGATAATGGTATAAGGTGTTTTTTTTTTGTTTATAAGCTATATTCATAAGCTTATAGCACGTAAAATCTTGTTATTGTAATGTGTAATAGATTTTGAAATTTTACTTACTCTAATTGCGGAATAATTAATTTAAATAATTATTTTTTTGTTAAAACATAATTTTTTGATGTTAACCTCTAATTTTTTAGGGGTGTTTTGTGTTTTTATATCTTTTATATATAGATTTGTATCAAAATATGGGGGTATTTTTTATTAAAAGAGGTTTTTTTATCGTGTTAACCCTAAAAAAAACAGGGGTTTAATTTTTAAAAGTAAAAAGTATGAATATTGAAGAATTGATAACTGTGTCAATTACGGAATTTTTAGATGTTGAGGTACATAGGGATACTGGAAATTTGGATTTCTCTTCTAAAATTGAAATTGTAAAAAAGCGAATAACTAATAAAGTAAAAAATAGTCCAGATGCTTATGGTATGGTAAGTGGATCTGAAGGATATGAGTATGAGATGTTTTTTAGTAGTAACCCGAATGATATGATTAAAATTGATGGATGGATTCCAATTGATACTAGTAGGATTGAAAAAGCAGATAAAATTAATGAATATATAGAAATTGGATTGTTAAGAAGAATTGGAAGCTCTTTGAGCTAACAAACATTAGTTATTAAATCTAGCTTAATCACGCGTAGTGTTGGTGGATTTTATCATTTTAAAAAATTGTATAACCCAAATATAATATGAATTATGAAAGTAAATGAATTAATTACAGAAGCTATTACTGAGTTCTTGGATGTAGAAGTAAATGGAGATACAGGTAATCTCAATTTTGCATCTAAAATTGAGATTGTTAAAAAGAGAATTAGCGACAAAGTAAAGAGTAGCCCTGAATCTTATGGAGTTAATGATTTAGAGGCATATGAGTATGAAATGTTTTTTAGTAGTAATCCAAACGATATGATTAAAATAGACGGATGGCTTCCAATTGATACTAAGAAAATAGAAAAGGCAGATAAGATTAGAGAGTATATCGAAATCGGTTTGTTAAGAAGGATAGAGAAAGCTGCATAAGCTATAACGTAATAGTTCACAATTTTTTGTAAAAAAGAACAAGTTTTAAGCTCTGTTTAACTAATATTGGTATATTTAATCTAGTATTTAGTTAAACAGAGCTTATTTTTTAGTAGTTACGGATAAACAATATTGTTTATTAAAATAAGTGTTTTTTGAGAAACGTAAGATCTTCAAAATATATGGGGTAATCTCCAATAATAATTTAGTGTTTGAAACCTTAAAGATCTAGTAGCTTTAAGTGTTTCTTGTGTTGCCGGTTATGAGAAGTCATAGCCGGCTTTTTTTGTTAAGGGTATTATTGAGATAATACAGGTTAATGGAGTTATTATGTATATCCAATAAGGTATGGGAAAAGGATCTCCTTTTGCGTAGGAATGCAGTCCTGATAAGTAATAGTTGACACCAAAAAAAGTCATGATAAGGCTTCCTAATGCAAAAAGACTACATACGTTATAGAAATATATATAGTTTTTTGGAATAATGATCCTGATATGAAGTACAAACGAATAGATGATAATGCTAATTAAAGCCCAAGTCTCTTTGGGATCCCAGCCCCAATATCTTCCCCAAGATTCATTTGCCCAGATGCCTCCAAGAAAAGTACCTATGGTTAACATGTATAATCCAATAGTACTTGTAAGCTGATTAATGTTGGTTAGCTTTTTTATGGTATTAGTTGTCTCTTCTTGATTTGAAAACGAAAAGGTGTTTATGCTCATAAGTAATAAAGAGATTAATGCTAAAAGTGACCCCATAGCCAGAAAGCCATAACTACCTGTTATGATTGCTACATGAATTAATAGCCAATACGATTTTAATACCGGTACCAAATTAGTAATTTCGGGATTCATTAAGCTTCCGTGAGCAATACCAATTAAACAGATAGCTAATATTGATGCTGCAGCTGGTGCAAAAGAGCTTTTTTTGTAAAATAGAAAACCAGAAAACATCCCTATCCAAGCAACAAATATGCTAGCTTCATATCCATTACTCCATGGAGCGTGTCCTGATATATACCATCGTAATATAATTCCAGACCCTTGTAGCAAGAAAATGATAAATAGTAAAAGAATTGTAAGAGATATAGTTTTCTTTAGAGTATTATTTTTTTGCTTAAAAACTTTTATAAAACTCAGTAATATTAATAACACACCAAGACAGGTATATCCGATGAGGCACCATAAAAATATAGGATTGTTGTTAAACCATATTTCTAACTTTACTTTGGTTTCCTCTAGTATAATTGTCTCTCCGTTTTTTTTCTGAAAATTTTTGATTAGTTCAACAGTCTCGTTTGCTTTTGTCCAATTGCCTGTTTTGATTCCAATAGAAAGGTTTGCAAAATAAGTGGGTGTTATTTTTGAATAAAAAAGTAAGTCGCCCTCGTTAAAACTGGGTTCTTTCTCTATGGGTGTATACCATTTTAGTGATGGATCATCTTTTTTTGGAAAAATTTTAAGGAATTGACCATTAAGGATACCCCATAAAACGTTAATACGCTCATCAATTTTGATAATATCTTTATCAAAAATAGATCGTTTTCCTGGGGCTTTAGCATATGCGCTGCTAACAAGCGATTCGAGTTTGTAATTTCCTTGAAAATCAAAAAATTGGGAAGCACTTGTGTAGCCAGAAGTGTTAATCTGGATGATTTCTTTTAACTCATGAATTGCTTTTTTCTCAATTTTAATGAACTCCAACAATTGCCATGAATCAGGCTTAAAATTCATTCCTATGAATATTTGTGTAGGAGTAAGTTGTTTTTTTGTTTTGTTTTTGTCAATATATGTGAAGCCGTTTTTACCATGAATTTTTCTAACTAATTCTAATGACAATGTTCCTATTGGTTTAACTCTTCCCTGGAAATCTTGCACTTGGATAGTGGTGAACTTTTGAGCGTGGGTAATGTCTATATATTGTCTCTCAATTAATTCGTGCTCTTGTAGGTGATGTAATTGTTGTGTATATGTATTGTTTACTAATAATAGTATGAGATTTATAGCGCAAAAAAGATTTTTTTTTATCAACGTAGTATTTTTAGTGTTATTCCAAAATGAGAATTTTTCCAGCATAAGCTCAATAGCATTCCTAGCGCTAGTAGTCCATACCCTAAATAGGTTACTAATGTCCCCCAATAATCCCTATTAACAGAAAGTATTGTTCCGCTTTCATCAGGTAAATAAGCAGATTGAAAAAAACGATATCCTTTATAGTTCAGAACGTTATTCATGAATATTGTATAATTAAACATTTTATGTTTTTCTTGGATTTCTAAGTGACTGTAAAATGCAGAAGGACTATTAGATCCAGGATAACGTTCTAAAATAAAGTCCTTTAAAAAAATAGAGAATGGTAGTTGTATAGGTTTAGAGCCGAATCGTAAGCTTATATGAATGTCGTTGATGAATAACGTATTAAAAGGGTTCATGTATCCTGGTCCTCCAAATAAGGTAATTTCCTTTTTTTCTGATCCCGATTCTAGTGATAATATGATTGCGCTTTCGGGATTTTTAATTTCAGGGTTTTTGTCTTTAGAGGTTATTTTAAGGTATTTGTTTTCTGATATTTCATTAAACACAACAGGTGTGTTGTTTATTTGACTTAGTGCTTTGAATTGTAAAGGAACTAAACTGTCTTTTGGATATGAGCTTGCCTTGTTTAATATCATAGAAAAATAATCGGTTTCTTTTGGGAATGAGGCAAGCCAAGTGTTGTTTTTTTTGGTTATGAAAATATCATTGGTTAGCTTATCGTTGCTTTCAAAAGAAATAGAGATTCCGTATATGGTTTTTCTGTCCCCTTTTTTTATATAAAAATCTTTCCGTTCATCATTTTCTGCAATAACAATATGTAAGTAAGTCTTTCCTTTGCTAGTGTCTTTTAATATTTGATGAGCTCTGGGGATATAGTTTTTTAATTGTATTTTTATTTGTTTGTCATTAAAATTGTAATGTTCGCTAATGCGGTTATATCCAATTTCGCTCATGTGAATAGGAGTGCTAGAAAAGTTTTGGGTAATAGAGCCGTTACTTGCCTGAAGCTGTAAATAGCTATCAATAGAGATCATTCTGTCACTTGCAGAATCCTCTTTTATGGTCATTAATGCTTCGTAGCCTCTATATCTTGTTATTCCTGAGCCTAGAATTATAATTACAAATGCTATGTGGAATAAGAAAATTGGTGCTTTTTCCCAACTAAAGAGGTTGTATTTTGGGATGTTTCCTATAAAGTTAAAGGCAATTAATAATACTAGAATTTCAAACCATTTAGCATTGTATATTAAGGCTTTAGAGGTTTCAGTTCCATAGTCATTTTCTATAAAAGTTGCAACAGCCATTGATATAGCAAAAATTATCAGTAATAATGCGCTAACTCGGTTGGAGAAAAGTAATTTTAGTAGATGTTTCAAAGTTGTTTTTTCTTTTCTGATATCCTTTTTTCGGGAGATGGTTATAATTTGAATTCAAAAAAAATCTTATTCTTTCATTCCGAGATCAACCCAAGTTTTGATTAACTCTATGGTGCAACTATCAATTTTAGTTTCTTTACGATAGGGCATAGCGATATATCCTTGTGCATGAGTTATAGAGCCTACTAGTTGTCCACTTTCCCCCATTTTTTTTAAGCTCGAGTAATCAAAAATTTTACTTCTTGATGCTTTTTCTTTGTAAACATCCTCAGCATGACATTTAAAGCAATGAATTTCAATTATTGAAGCTACCTGATTTTTGTATGTTATGTCTTTAGGGATATCGCATATTGGTTTGTCTTTTTTGTTGCAAGAAGCCAACATTATGATTGATGTTAAGATAGCTACAAGTCTTATATGTTTTGTTGAGTTCATTTTTTTTGAAATTTTTGTTTCTAATATAAATTCATGCTATTTTTTTGCGTATTTATTTTTTATTTTAATCCATTCTTCTTCTGTTAGCGGTTTGTATTTCTTTTTGTTAGAAAAAGGATCTTTACCACCTTTTAGGTATTCTTGAATTTGTTTTAGCGGAATAGTGTCTTTTATTTTCTCTGCTACTTTATAAATATGATTTCCATGAAAATCGTGACATTGTAGGCAGGTATTCCATTGCTTATTTTTGATAAGTTGTTCATGCGGGACATCAATGGGATCGTTCTTTACTTCTAGGTCGTAATGGCAATTGATGCAAAATGCAGCGTCTTTAAGAACAACTCTGGTATCATTATGTTCCTTATGACATGTTTCGCATTCCGCCGCATTAATATTAGCAATTGCTTCTTTGAATCTTGGTTCTAAGAAACGATGTGTTGGATGTCTGTCGTTTGGCCTGTCGTGGCATTCAATACATTTTTTATTGTCTACGTTTTCAGTTCCAAAATCTGCTTTGGTTTTACGCATTCCAAAAGTGTATGAAATGTTAGATTGTACCTGTTGGATTAAATTACCTTTGGCATCAGTATGACAAGCATTACATGATAAACCTTCATGCCCGGTGTTTAATGGGCCAAGACTTAAAAAACTTTCTGTTTGTTTTAGTGGTAGAATTATATATATAATTAATCCGATCCCGATCCCAATAAATGAACCGATTCGTTGCCTTTTTCGTAAGGGATTTTTATTAAACATCTATTTTTTAATCGTTTAGGAAACTAATACTTACATTACTTGAAGCAGGGAAGCTGATGCAGGTTAAAATGTCTCCATTAGCCACTTCTTCTTCTGACAACAAATGACCATCTATCATTTTTACTTTTCCTTTGACGCATTTTGCCTTGCAACTACTACACATGCCGGATCTGCAAGAGTAGGGTAGCATGATGTTTTCGGACATTGCTGCTTGAAGAATTGTTTTATCTCCTGTAACACTTATTTCGTGCTTCTTTTTTTCTTGATAGATGACCACATTGCTTACAAGATCTTTAGAGTCACTAGATGTTATAAAATTGGCACTAAAAGCTTCTAGTTTTATTTGGTTCCTTGAAATACCGTTATTTCCTAATATTTCTTTTGCTTTATCCATAAAGCCTTGTGGGCCGCACATCATATATTTTCCGTCAACATAGTTTAACATATGGGTTTCCATAATTTCTGTAATGAGTTCCTCGTTTAGTAAGTCTTGATGGTAGTTTGGTTTTTTAGAAACATTCTTTTCTAATATATGTTGGGTGCTTAGACGGGTCGGATGATTTTCTTCAAGATCTTCAAGAGCTTTTTTGAAGATGATAGATTCTTCGTTCTTGTTAGCATAAATTAGAATAATTTTAGATAAAGGTTCTTTTTCTAAAACGGTTTTTATGATAGAAAATATAGGTGTAATTCCACTTCCTCCGGCAAAAAAAACATAATTGTGTTTAGCATTTTTGTCTGGTACAATAAAAAAACTACCTGCAGGTTTTTCAATTTCAATTTTTTGACCTGCCTCTAAATTCTTACATATGTAGTTAGAAACTAGACCTTTTTCTACTTTCTTTACAGTTATTCTAAGAAATTTATCTGTAAAAGGACTACTGCTAAAAGAATACGCTCTTTTTTCAATTTTATTTTTGATAGGGATTTTAACGGTAAGAAATTGACCTGGTTTGTATTTAATTTTATTAAAGATCCCCCCTTTGTTTAGAATAACACTTACAGCATCTTCGGTTTCACGAATTATCTCTTTTACAGTTAGTAACATAATACTTTATTTTTTATTCGTAATAAAACACAACACCAATATGAAAGACTACTAGAAAACTGATTACTACTGATAGAAGGACATGTACGATCATCCAAGATTGAAAAATCCATTCTTTTTTACTTTTGATAATATCTAGATTAACAGTTCCTAAAACCATATTTATAAAAAAGATGTAGGATAATAACGCGAGATAACCGTACCCAAATTCTAATGCATGTATATAAAAGAATATAGGAGAAAGAACTCCAATCCATTTATGTAAAATAGTGAATCTGACCGTGTGTTTTCTGAGTTTTTTTGATATCCTGGTCACAGAAAGTATCCATTGAAATAATATAAATATTCCAATAAATACTCCTGACCATCGTTTGTATTCTTCATTAAGTTGTAATTCATATAGCCATTGCCATTTTAGGTCTAGGAAAAACTGTAAAAGATATAATACAAGTAAACTAAAGCCAATAAATAAAAAGCTATATGATTTTTTTAGACTATCCAAGTTGTGTTCTTTTAATTTGAAGCTAAGTCTTTTGTTGTTTTTTGGTCCTTTCTTTCGACAAGTAATAATGTTTCCATACTGTGATAAGAAGCTAATTTTCTTACACTATCAATAAAAACTTCTGCTGTAGGTAGATAAAAACCTTTAGAAGGCCAGTTTTTGCCAATCTGTGGTTTTGTGCTATCAATTTTAAAAGCGGCAATTTCTTTAAGATATGCATTGTAAATAGCTTTTGTTCCATTTCTATATGCATTTATAACTCCAATCGCTTCTTTGTATGATAAGGAATCAGAAGGGTATTGCCATGTAGTAGCTCCCATAACATCACCAAGTTTCCAATCTGTTTTAGTGGTGCTTTTGTGGTCGTTATGGCAGTTTACACAAGGTGCTGCTACGGCAAGATCGGCAAACATAGAAGTATATAATTTCTGATCTTCTTCATAGAAATGTTGAGGTTTTTGATCCGCTTTTATTTTGGCAAATAATTCAGCTTGTTTTCCTTGAAACTTGTTTGAGGCGTTAATAGGAAAGTCTGAACCAAGATATAACCCTAGAGGAACGTCGCTTTTTCGAATATCAGAAGAAATACCTCTTAGGAATAAAGCAGGAAGTGGACCAGCTTCTATTTCATCATCTTGCCAGTCTTCATCAAATTTAAGTCCTTGTTTTTTGCCTGCGCCCACAATTCCTTTGGTATATAACGTACGAGTGATATCATTTTCCTCTGCAACCAAGGTGAGTATGTCAGCAACCGCAAACACTTTATCAGAAGGTCCATTTGAAGAAGTTTCTTCGGGAACACCTCCACAAGATTGAATAATAATTGAGATACAAGATGTGAGTAAAAATATCCATTTTGTTTTTAGATGATTCATTTTGTTGTGTTTTGAGTTAATAATTTTAGTGTGTTCTATGCAACTTCTCCGTATGCTGCAGTCTTCATTACAGATGCCATAACTCCATACGTGTCAGTCCAGGCTGCTTTTACTTCTGGAGTAAAATCTTCTCCTAACCCAGTTGCTAGGGTACTTAATAATGCAGCTCCTACAGTATCATAATGTGAGGATTCTACTTTGTAATCTACATGTCTCTTTCCTAAGTCTTGTAAAATTGGTATTAAGCGGTCTAAGTTGCTAAGGCCTGCTACAGCAGAAGATAGCATGGTCATTAGTTTGTTTCCTTGTCCTTTCATTGCTTCTGCGTTATCTGAAGGAAATATTTTTTTTAGTTCGGGATCTAATTCAAAAAGTTTGTTATAAAAAATTTCTGCAGCAGTTTCTGCTATTGGAGCAACTTTACTAAATGATGTTTGTACTAAATCAATTGTGCTTTTTTCCATAATTGCGTTTTTAAAGTGAAATTTTAGACGATGGAAATAAGTATTAATACTTATTTTTATTCAAATATATTTTATTGATTAATGAAACGCAAATGAATTATTTTTAATAAATACATGTTTTTAACATTTAAAACTTAATAAAAACATGTAAAAATAAATATAATGTTATTTTTTAACTTTTTTATTGAATAATAGTTAAAACAACGTTTCTTGAATTAAACACTATTTAAAAATAAGTATTTATACGTGTTTTTTTAGTTTTATGATAATCTTAAAATTGACTTGTTTTTTTGCAGAAATGATAACCAGATATTTTTTTTGAAGAATGGTAGTGTTGATTAATTTAAATTAAAATAGTTTTCTTTTTTCCTTGTAATGCTTTTCTAACAGTGTTTTGTTTTGAATATTGATGAATCAAAAAGGGGCTTTTTTTTTAAAATCTTTTTTTAGTAAGGATCTTTTGTGGATTTCATAATTAACAGGAGGGTTGGATCAGTTACAAGTCTTTTTTAATCTAAATTTAAGTAATAATACTTAATTTTGTTGTTTGATATAATTTTAATAAAACTCTTTATGGCATTTAAATCTTATAAAACTACCTGTTCTTATTGTGGTGTTGGTTGTGGAATAATAGCTAAAAAAGATGCTAAAGGGGTGATTACAGTAGAAGGTGATCCAGATCATCCAGTTAACAAAGGGATGTTATGTTCTAAAGGAATGAATTTACATCATGTTGTACAGGATAAAAGCGATCGAATTCTCTATCCAGAGATGAGATGGAGTAAAGGACACGAATTACAACGAGTTTCTTGGGATCAAGCTTTTGATCGTGCGGTTGCAGTATTTAATACTATTATTAATAAATACGGTCCAGATAGTGTTGGTTTTTACGTTTCTGGGCAGTGTCTTACAGAAGAGTATTATTTGGTTAACAAGCTTACCAAGGGATTTATCGGAACTAATAATATAGATACTAATTCTAGATTATGCATGAGTTCTGCAGTTGTAGGTTATAAGCAAGCATTAGGAGAAGATAGTGTTCCTATTGCCTACGAGGATATAGAGCTTGCCGATTGTTTTATGATTGCAGGAGCAAACCCAGCTTGGTGTCACCCGATTCTGTTTAGAAGAATAGAAGCTCATAAAGAGAAAAATCCAAATACAAAAATTATTGTAGTAGATCCAAGAAAAACACAATCTTGTGATATTGCAGATTTACATTTACAAATAATTCCAGGCACTGATGTAGTATTGTATAATGCGATTGCCAAAAGATTAATTGATCGAAAAAAAATTGATAAAAGCTTTATAGCGAATCATACTGATAATTTCGAATCACTAAAAGAATCTTTGCAATCTATCTCACTCACCGAGGCAGCAAAAATCTGCGGTATAACAGTAGCTGATATAAAGAAAGCCGCTACATATATTAGTAATGCTAAAGGGTTTATAACGCTTTGGGCAATGGGATTAAATCAAAGCTCGATAGGTGTAAATAAAAATAATGCACTTTTAAACCTCTCGTTGCTCACTGGTCACATAGGAAAACCTGGATCGGGTCCTTTTTCATTAACAGGGCAGCCTAATGCTATGGGAGGTAGAGAAGTAGGAGGTATGGCAAATTTATTAGCAGCGCATAAAGATTTAAACAGTAAAGAACATCGAACAGAAGTGGCTAATTTCTGGGGCGGAAAAGAAATTTCTGAAAAACCTGGGTTAACTGCTACGGAAATGTTTGATGCATTAGAAAGTGGAAAACTAAAAGCTGTATGGGTTATATGCACAAATCCTTTGGTCAGTCTTCCTAATGCAAATAAAGTAGAAAAAGCGCTTCAGAAAGCTAAGTTTGTAGTGGTTCAGGATATCTCGCATCGCTCCGAAACTCTAGAATATGCAGATTTGGTGTTGCCCGCTGCTGGTTGGGCAGAGAAAGAAGGAACGATGACTAATAGTGAGCGCCGTATTACTTATTTAAATAAAGTAGTTGATCCACCTGGAGAAGCATTACCAGATGCGGAGATTCTTTGGAAATTTGCGCAACGAATGGGATATAGAGGCTTTGATTATACATCTGTAGAAGAAGTGTATAAAGAGCATTGTCAATTGACTAAAGGGACCAATATTGATATTACCGGTCTAAATTATGATCGATTGAAGAATGAAGGTAGTTTTCAATGGCCGGTCCCAGAAACAAATCATTCTGGAACAGCACGATTATTTCAAAACAAAAAGTTTTACACAGATACAGGTAATGCGAAGTTTGTAGTACCAAGATTTACTAAACCAACTTCAGAATTACTTACTGAGAAACACCCTTTAATTTTAACAACTGGTAGAGTACGTGATCAATGGCACACTAGAACCAAAACAGGTAAAGTAAATAGACTGTTGACACATATTCCGCATCCATTTTTAGAAATAAATCAGGTAGATGCTTTTCTCCGAAAAATTAAAGATGGAGATATTGCAGTGGTAGAAAGTAAAAGAGGAAAGGTACAAGTAAAAGTAAAAGTAAGTGATACAATAGCTAAAGGGGTTGTGTTTTTACCAATGCATTGGGGTAAAGTTTTAGGAAATGATTACGGAAGAGCAAATAACTTAACCACTAGTATTATAGACCCTATTTCTAAAGAACCAGATTTTAAGTTTTCCGCAGTACAGGTTTCAAAGTTTGTAAAAGAAAAGCAAAAAATCTGTATTATTGGAGCAGGTACGGCTGCATACCGTTTTATACAAACATATAGAGAACAAAATACAGAAGATGACATTACCGTGTTCTCTAAAGAACCATATCCTTTTTATAATAGAGTATTGTTACCAGAATATGTAAGTGAAGAACTCACTTGGGAACAATTACAAAAGATGAGGGAAGGCAGTATGGAATCTCTTAATGTTACCTTATCAACCAGTAATCCGGTTACTGAGATCAATAGAGAAGAAAAATATCTCATTGATAGTAAAGGAGAAAAACATGAATACGATATTGTCTTAATGGCTACTGGAAGTAGAGCTTTTGTGCCAAAAGAAGTTCCTATTCATTTGCCAGGTAGATTTACAATGAGAGATCGAGGAGATGCAGATAAGTTGAAAAATTACTTAGAAGAAACTGGTTTGCCAGAAAATCAACAACATGTAACAATTGTTGGAGGTGGACTATTAGGTTTAGAGTTGGCTGCTGCACTACGAAAAAAGAGTGTGAAAATTACGATTATACAAAGAGGTAATCGTTTAATGGAGAGACAACTAGATATTATCGCAAGTCGTTTGTTGGCAGAAGATGTTAGAGAAAAAGGAATACAGATTCATTTTGATAATGAAGTAGATACGGTTTTTAATCAGGATTCTGGTTCTCTATTAGTAAATCTAAAGTCAGGAAAATCATTTAATTGTAATGCTGTAGTTTACTCTATTGGTACTATTCCTAATATTGATTTGGCAAAAACAGTTGGTATTGATTGTCGTCGCGGAATTGTAGTAAATCAATACTTGCAATCCAGTGATTCAGATATTTTTGCTGTTGGTGAGATTGCAGAATTCGAAGGTAATTTATTTGGGATAACGGCAGCGGCTGAACAACAAGCGGATATTGTAGCTAAGTATATTTTAGGAGATTTTAGTGCAATATATAGAGGGTCGGTATTTATGAATATTCTAAAATTCGAAGACTTGGATCTATGTAGTATCGGTAATATTGATATGCCTAAGGATGATCCATCATATGAAGAGGTTATTTTCATGGATGTTGGGAAACGATTTTATAAAAAATGTATCGTTAAAAATGATTGGTTGGTAGGTGCTATTTTGATGGGAGATAAGAGTGAATTTGCAGATTTTAAAAGATTGATCGAAGAAAAGATAGAATTGTCTGAGAAGAGAGAAGAATTACTTAGATCATCCCAACCCGATGAACCTGTGTTGGGTAAATTAATTTGTTCTTGTAGTCAGGTTGGTGAAGGAAACTTGGAAGAAGCTATCAAGTCAGGATGCGAAGATTTCTCCGAATTATGTATTAAAACAGGAGCTGGATTAGGTTGTGGTAGCTGTAAACCTGAAGTAAAAGAGGTGTTGAATAATGTAATGCAATTAGCTTAGTTATGGAAGAGTTTATGCATAGAGTAAATATTAAAGGAGGAATTTTATCACCAAGTGAGTTGCAGCGGATTATAGTGTATGCAGAGGAACTAGGGTTAGATACTTTTCATTTTGGATCCAGACAAGATATTATTTTTCCTTCTAGAGATAATAGTAATACTGTAGTGACGGAACATGAATCTTTTAATACGGATTTTTTTGCTCCAGAAGCCGAACAAAACATTAGTTGTTCTTATGTTTCGATAGATATTTTTAATTCTACGGTTTGGTTACGTGGTACTACGTATTTATATATTTTAGAACAATTTAGGTATAAACCAACATTAAAAATAAATATAGCTGATCCGCAGCAACAGATGGTTTCTTTATTTTCTGGAGATCTTAATTTTATTGCATCTAGTCAAGAAGATTATTGGTACTTGTTTTTAAAATTACCAGGCTGGGAAGAAGTTTTTTATCCAGTTTTGATTTTTACTTGGGATATAGCTAAGGTAGCTCAAGAAATTGAAAATATTTATAAAAAAGTAAATAACGTAGATGAACTTTTTCAATTTCTTAATGAAAGTATAGATACTAATAATCGAACTATCGAGAAACCGTTAAGTGTTGGTTTTAAGCCATTTCCATATTATGAAGGAATGAATAAAATGGGGATTAATCAATATTGGTTAGGATTATATTGGAGAAATAATAAGTATGATTTAAAGTTTTTAAAGGCGTTGTGCGAGTTTTGTATAGAATATCGTATTGGTAAAATATGTTTAACACCTTGGAAATCATTTATTATTAAAGGAATTCCTAAAGAATGTAAGTTAACCTTAGAAAAATTACTAGGTCAGTTTGGAATCAATGTAAGACATTCTGCGTTAGAGTTAAATTGGCATTTGCCAGTGGGAAGTCAGAAAGCATTGGACCTTAAAAAGTTTTTGGTCATGAATTTTGACCAAAATGATATCAGTACTTATGGAATGACATTTTCTATTAGTATTAGGCGTAAACAAAAGAGATATTTCACATCCGTTGTGATAGAAGAAAATAAAACACCAGAAGCTGTTAAAGATTTTGTAGTAAGACCTACGTACAACGTATTATATGCTAAAAATTTTAATCCTAATACTAGGCAATATATTGTATACGCTCAGGATATTGATCAAATGGATTTGCCAGGAATATTACTAGAGTTAACTAAAACGTATTTTCAGAATCTAGGAGAAGGAGATGAGGAGAGTTTTGCTGGAATTACTTCCAAGAAGGAGAAAACAGAGATAGAAGTGTTTCAGTGCCAAGAATGTCAAACTATATATGATCCGTTGGTTGGAGATCCCGTATCGGCCATCCCTGCCGGAACGAAATTTTCAGAGCTTCCGGAATCCTATCATTGTGCACTTTGTGAAGCTCCAAAAGATAGTTTTGAAAAAATGACACTAGAGATTGTATAATTGCAGTAAACTGCAATTATTTGTTATGAAAATCCCTGTTAGGGACAACAATATTTTCTTCTACGTATAAGTCTACAATGGTTCGTACTTGACCCGAAAATTGAGCATGTCTATATCGTAATTCTAAACTGTCTTTATTGAGATAAGTGATCTGAAAGAACTTGTAATCTTTTTCTATGTTCATCAATTCTGGAAGTTGATCACTTTTTAGCTTTATAAAATAGTGACCTTTTTTATTTTGAATGATTTCCCAATTAGCTTTTAATGATGGGCCACAATCTCTTTGTTTGTCATTATTGTCTTTAACTGTCCTGTCTGGGAAATAAGTGTTTCTGTATGATAAGAAACAACCAGCCATGTTCATTCTGGTACCATCATTATATCGTTTGGCAATTTTCCATGTCTTTCCAGATGTTCCTGCAATAAGATCTACAGCATTATCCGGAATTGGATAAGGTTCTTTATTGGTGTCAGAACAGGAAGACGCTAAGATTAAGATACTAATCAGAAGTAGAATAGGATAGTATTTTTTCATATGGCTAAAATTAGTAAAAAGATGCATCAAAAATTATTCCGGTTTAGTTCTTTTTTCTATGTAAGAATATTAGCTTGAGAGTAATTATATATGAATCTTGTTTTTGGGACATCTTTTTAATATTTATTCCTAAGTTCGCAAGGAATCATTAATGGATTGTATCCCTATGAAAGCTGCCACGGTTAGAGAGTTAAAAATAGAGTTAAACAATTGTTCACAGCAAGAATTGGTAGCGCTATGCTTGCGATTATCTAAATTTAAAAAAGAAAATAAGGAGTTACTTACCTATTTGTTATATGAAGCTTCTGATGAGGATAATTATATCGCCTTGGTGCAACAAGAAATTACCAAAGAATTTGGGTTGATTAATACTAGTAGTTATTACTACATCAAAAAAAGCGTTCGTAAGATTCTACGTATTAGTAAAAAGTATATTCGATATTCTGGCAAGAAAGAAACAGAGGTAGAAATATTATTACATTTCTGTACGGAGTTAAAAAAGGTACGCCCTTCTATTAAAAATAATAGAATGCTAACCAATATCTATGATAGACAAATCAATAGTATTACTAAGATCATAGGAACATTACACGAAGATTTACAGTATGATTATGAGTTGGTTTTAGACTCATTGGTGTAATATGCTTTTATGTCAATAGTTTTGTGAATAATTCAGGGAATTTTACATCTTTTTTTAATAAAACACGGGAAAACACTTATAGTATATAATGATGATTTTGAGTTAGTTTGTATGTGCACAAAAAATAAGTACTAACAATTTTCAACTTAAATTAATCATTATGGGTATTAGTATTAGTATCGTTGCTGGTCAAGATAAAGCAGCATCAAGCGTAAATGCAAGTGGATCCGTTCAACACGTGATTACCGATGAGGAAAGAACAACCTTTAAATTGGGTGATAAACAATTAAAAGATGCTGTAAATAAGTATTTTGGAAAATCTCCTAATGATGCGTACTTACATAGTCCAACTCCCTGGGGAGATCTGTATAAAAAATATAATTGGCCTCAGGTGCAGATGGTTTTGATAGTGCAAAGTGCAGAAATATTAGGAATTACATCAGAACCTGTAATTGTGAAAACACAAGATTTTACAAACAACAGTAGTATAAAAGGGACATTTAATGTTGCGATTTCAGAATCGTTAAACAATACTACTTCGTCTAATTGGAGTACAGGAGGTACATTAACCATTGGTCAGAAGTTTAGTTATGGAGTAAAATTTCTTGGAGCTGGAGCAGAAGGAGAAACCTCATTATCTTATAGCCAATCATGGGGAGTTGGTGGTCAAGAGTCTAAATCAATTACCGTAGGTTCAACATCGGGAGTAAGTGTAGAATTGGATCCTGGAGAATCTGTAGTAGCAGAGCTATCTGCCAGCAGAGGAGTTATGAAAGTAAGGATTAGATATAATGCTTATCTGATAGGTAATACAGCGGTAAATTATAATCCTACATATAAGAAACACCATTTCTGGAGTCTAGGAATCGGTGGTGTGATGTCTAAAGGAGGAGTTTCTAACTCAGTGCAATCCACAGAAGATATAGAAATTGGATACTATTCTAATTCTAAAATAGAACTAAAGAATAAAATAAGCGGTAAGATAAAAGCGAGTCATGCATTAGCAGATGCTACTGCTGGCGAACTTACATTAGCTTAACAGGTATATTAATTTTGTTTTTCCCGACTTCGATAGGGTAGTATACTATTATACTGCTTTGTCGAAGTTTTTTACCCTTTTATTAATTTAAAAATATAATCAAGTTGACTATCCTTACCTTTAATAAGATCCTCTACAGAAAATAGTATCGTGCGATCAGGAATTACACCAGAACCTTTGGGTAGGCTATTGTCTTTTACATAGTGAGTAATTCGTTCCATAGACATTACCATAATAATCTTAGCGTTAGGTAATTCATAATACACAGGAAACTGTCCGGTATGAGAGTAGTAACCACCACCTGTTTCTTCTCCAACCAAAAGAATATCTGAATCGTTTTTAGCTAATAAAGCAAGTGCCGATCCAGCAGAAAATGTAGTGCCACCTGCCAGCATATATACCTTGCCCTGAAATCTATCTTTATTCGGTACCATCATAGTCTCTAAATCATCAAAATCCAGTTTCCAACCATCATATTTCGGATGGTTATAAAACTTGTCTTTCAAGAATTCTTTTTCTCCATACGTTCTCGTAACATATGTACGTTCTGGGATTTCTAAAGAAGATACAAAAGAACTAGTCCGTTGTTTGTATAGTTTATCTGTGATAAAAGAGAAAAGATGTACTGAGTTGGGTCTAAAACCTCCATCATTATTTCGGATATCGATAACTAAATGTTTTATTTTCTTTTTCTTAATTTCTTTAAACAGTTTTGTTAGACGAGATTTAAATGCTCTAATATCTACACCAAAAGAGTTAGCAACCAATATAGCTGTTTTTAGATCATCTCTATAGTAAACAAAAGGTTCTTTGGTATTAACATGTTGTGAAAAAAAATCAACTTTATCTGTAGTATTATGATAATTAGAAAAATAAGAGTTACGGTTGATATTTCTATGTTTGGCATTTACAAAAGATTCGGCAGCTAAGGTGATTGTTTTTTTACTGCCATTAGGTGTTATGTAATCAACTGTATATTCTTTTTGTACACCATATTCATACATATAGAATAGACCAAATTTTAATTCAATATCTCTATACTTTCTAGTAAGATTATATCCATCTGTAGGCGCGTACTTTTTTAAGGCTTCTAAAATAGTTGCAGTAGGAGTTTTGTTGATAGTAGTTACTTTTGATCCAATCGGTATATCAAAATCATCTGTATCTATATAAAACTCTGCCTGTATAATTTTTAGTATTAGTGGAAAATAGTATTGTGTAGTGTTTAATGTATTAGGAGCAAATAGTAATAGATGACCATCTTTTATTTGATCAGTAATTTGTTGCATTTTTTTAAACAGTTCAATATCTGTAATATCTTCGGATAAAGATCCTTTAGTAGTACTTAGTATAGAATCTAGTGTTACTTGATCAATATATTCATAGAGTGCAGGATGTCCCTGTTTTAATATGTTTTCAAAGATTTTAAAATCTTCTTGCGCTTTTTCTGGTGTGAGTGTTTTTTGAGCAAAAAGTGAAGTAGATATAGTAATTAAAAATACAATGCACCTAATGCGATTCATGTGATAAATTTTGATATACAATTTTTAAAGACGTCACTTAAGAAAAAATGTGACAATTTCTCGTTTCCCTGAGGTGTAAAAATAAGAAATTACATACGAGCAACGATTATTTATAGATTAAAAAAAACAGGTGCTAACGAAGCACCTGTTTTTTTATATTGTATGTGTAAAGTATATTAATTTAATTTTCGTAATTGTTTCTTTATTTTTCGAATTGCGGATTCGATAGACTTTTCTGGTTCAATTACATTATACTCTCCCCAGAATTGTGGGTCAGAGAAACCAGAGGCTTCATCACTAATTACTACAGATGATTTTAAACGATCTTTAGGGCGTAAATTTTCATTCTCTGGATTCTTTTTCCAATCAGTAACAGCCATTTCTATATTTAGCTTATAGGTAGAGTTAAATAACTTCTTTTTCCAGTTTACTTTAAAAACTAAATCGATTTTACCGTATCCGTAGTACCATCTTCCATTCTTTTCTCTATAATTCATGTTATAAGTAGCAACGGTAGGGTACACTTTGGCTCTGGTAGGTTTTTTTCTAACAAATAATTTACTTGCTTCTTCTCGGTCATCTAACTTAAGACTAAAAACAGCTTTTGTTAATGCTAATGTTTCTGAATCTATATATAACTTTCCGTAGTAATAAAGATCTTTGATGTACGGTCTTTGTTTAAACTTAAGAACATAAATATAGCGATCATTAATTTTAGTGGATTTATCAAAGCTGAATTCATATATTTTCAATATATCCTCGGTAAACAGAAGGTCTGGATTTTTCATTACATCAATGAATAAGGTACTTGATGGTCCACCTTGAAGCTTTAATGTTAGTGTGTCTAACTTTTTGTAATCAGCGCTTTTTCTGGCTTTGTATAATTTAATAACATCATTTTTATCAGACGCATAAGGCTTTTTATATACATCTACAACCGCTTCAGAAAGCGAAACATACGTGCGTCTCCGTTTTATAGTCTCCCTGTAAAAAGCCGTCATAATTGTATTATCACTTTGATAATTAGCACCACGTTTTTTCATTACTGCTTTAATAAGAGCTTCTGGATTTCTAGGGTCAATATTTATTTCTGTAAGTTCTGTGATTGATGCAGATAGTTGGATTTTTGTTTTACTACCTTTTAGTGTTGACAATGATACTATTTTGCCTTTATACCCTAAGAATGAAATAGTAATATTGGCACTGGCATTACTTTTTGGAACTTTTAGCAAAAATTCACCTTCGCTATTTGTAATGGTCGAAATGTTAGTTCCGTTAAGAGAAACTGTTGCAGAAACTAAAGGCTCATTATCAGTTTTATCTACTACAAATCCTTTATATTCATTGTAGTTTGTTTCGTTTGGGATGCCAGTGTCTTGAAAAAAGCTAAACGCCTGAAGACTATTAGAATACCCAATAATTAAAAATATACTAAGTAAAAAGGTAAAACCATTTTTACTTAAAAAAGTACTTTTTTTATTCATATCATATTCGTTCAGTTAATACTATCATTCTTAAAGTTCGAGGTAAAATGTAAAGTATACAATATACTAAATTTACCAGTGAATTTTAATGTACAATAGTTAAAAATGAGCTAATTATGAGTTTGTGAGTGCTAGTTTTGATAATTGCAAAGCATTAGATTTTAGTAAATTATCATTAAAAAAGAATTCTATTAATGAGTATTTTTCTTTTTAAAAAGAAAAATAAGAATGATATTTTAGTGATATCCACTATGATCACCAAACCAATTTTTGAGCTTTATATTTAATATTTCTGTAGTAAAAGGTTTGGTAATGTAATCATCGAGCCCTTTTGCAATAAATCGCTCTGCATCGCCAGGCAATGCGTTAGAAGTAATGGCAATTACAGGAGGTACTTTTTTATATCCTTGTCGGATTAGTTTACAGGTTTCTACGCCATCTAGTTCTGGCAAGTTGATATCCATAAGAATAAGATCGTATGTGTCTTCTTCAAACATTTCTATTGCTTTTCTACCTGTCTTAGCAACATCAGCAGTACATCCCAAATATTTAAGTATTTGTTTAGAAACGATAATGTTTGTTTCTGAATCTTCTACTAGTAAAGCATGAAGATTAAATTTTTGATCATTACTTTTATCAAAAGCTTTCTCCGTAGATGGTATAACAGCGTTAGATATTTTTGTTTTAAAAGTGAACCAGAAGTTACTTCCTTTTCCGATTTCGCTTTGCACTCCTAGTTTACCATTCATTAGGTCCACTAATTTTTTGCTTATTGTTAGTCCTAACCCAGTTCCTTCACCCACAAGAATGGCTTCGTTATGTACTTGGCTAAATCTGTTAAATAATGATTTTTGGTCCTCTTTACTTATACCAATTCCAGAATCTTCAACTTCTATCTTAAAGGTTAATTCGTCATTTTTTTTAGAAACCAACGAAGACTTTACGGTAATGGTACCTTTATTGGTAAATTTAATAGCATTACCAATTAGATTAGAAATCACTTGTTTTAATCTATTATCATCGGCATAGATTTGTTCTGGTAAGGTGTCCGGGTATTCAGAAATTAAATCAATACCTTTCGCTTTGCTATTAGCAAGGAATAGGTCAATATTTTGATGTATTAATTTTTTAAGATTAATACCTTTCGGGGATAAAGAAAATTTTCCTGCTTCCATTTTGGATAAATCCAGAATTTGATTTAGAATATCTAATAAATTCTGTGAGGATTGGTGGATAGTACTTACATACTCCTTCTGTAAATCATCTAATTTTGTGTTCTTGAAAAGTAAATCAATCATACCAATAACTCCAACCATAGGAGTTCTGATTTCATGACTCATATTAGCTAAAAAATCTTGTTTAAATTTTGAAGCTTGAAGAATCTGCTTATTTGTACCTTTCAGTTTATCTAAATTACGCCCACCAAACATTGCAAAAAGTCCCAGAAATATGGGTGCAGTATCTATTATATAATGTATAGGGTGTGTTTTTTGTATAAATAGAACAGATTCCAAAGAAAACTCTAAACCTAATTTAGAAATATCTATACTGGTAGCAACAATCGGGAACATTAGTCCGAATAAAATTCCATAAAAGGTATATTTTGCGGCTTCAGATTTTAACCATGATTTTTGACTCATAGATGGTTTTTTGACTACGATCTTACGTTAGTTAATGATCCGATAAGGTTATTTTGGGGCCTTACTGGGATATATGCTAAATATAGTGGTTTTTTTGTAAATGAATAATATCTACTTTTTCGATTACTAGCCGCCGATACTAATCATGCTTCTATTTTGAGAATGAAGTTCAGGGTTTTCTAGTTTATCAGGAGTATCCATTCCTCCTCGAGAAGCAAATTTATGCTTTAGAGCAGATTGTATCGTTGGAAGTATTGATTGATTAGCCCTAAGTGGTTTTAATAAGGAAAACTCATTATTAGAAAATAAACAGTTTTTTAGTTTCCCATCTGCTGTAATACGTATTCTATTACACGTATCGCAAAAAGGATTCGTAACAGAACTAATAATAGCAAAACGACCTAAATGCCCATCAATTTTATAATTTCTAGCAGTGTCATTAGGTGAGTCTGTTAATCTTTTCAGTTGCAACGGGAAAGTATAATGTACTTTGTCCAATATCTCTTGCTGTGTTACTAATTTATCCATATTCCATTGATTACCATCAAAAGGCATGAATTCAATAAATCGAATAGTAAGATTTTGATTCTTTGTTAGATTAATAAAATCAATGATTTCATCTTCATTGAATTTTTTTATTAAAACAATATTTAGTTTAACATGAAAACCTTCCTTTTGAAAAAGTTGAATGGTATTCCAGACTTTATCGAATTCATTTCGGCGAGTAATTTTCTCAAACTTTTCTTTATGTAGTGAGTCGATACTTATGGTAATGGTATTAACATTACTTGCTTTTAAAAGAGGAAGAAAACGATCTGCTAATACTCCATTAGTCGTAATTCCTATTTCTACAGGCAGTGTGGCTAGTTTTTCTAAAATTAATGGAAAATCTTTTCTTACCATTGGTTCTCCACCAGTTAACCTAATCTTGGTAACACCAATATTAACAAACTCTTTTGCAATTGTATGGATTTCATCTGACGTCATTAGATGTTCTTTAGGTCTCAATGGTATTCCATTCGCGGGCATGCAATAGGTACATCTTAGATTGCATCTTTCTGTCAAAGAAATTCTAAGATATGTGTGTTTTCGTCCTAAACTATCTGTTAATATGTTCTGATTATTTATATCCACTTTCAATTAAGATTCGTTTCCATCGTGTTTAGCTCCTTTTAATATTCGAAAGGTATGCAATACAGCAGGGAAAATAGCTTCCATAGATTCTTTTGCTCCATTTGTTGATCCTGGTAATGCAAGTATTAATGATTCTCCAATCACGCCTGCAACACTTCTAGAAAGCATAGCATATGGCATCCTGTTTTGACCATAAGTTCGGATTGCTTCTTCTATTCCAGGAATTCTACGTTCTATTAAAGGGAGTAGTGCTTCTGGTGTTACATCCCGAGGTGATAATCCGGTACCCCCAGTAAAAATGATAAGATCATTCTCATCTTTTCTTAATTGCTTTACCTGTTGCTGTATTTCATCTATCTCATCTGGGATTATTGTATATGTGTTAATGGTAACCCCACATTCTTTTAATTTTTCTATAATCGCTTTACCTGCTTTATCTTCTTTATGACCTGCAGAAATTGAGTCAGAACATACAATAACACCCGCTGTAAAAGGTTCTCCATTATCTTTGTAACTAGATTTCCCTCCTCGTTTTTTAAGCAACTTAATATGTTGGATTTCTACATTTTTGTCAACAGGCTTAAGCATATCATACATTGTGAGGGCTACTACAGATACTCCATGCATTGCTTCAACTTCTACACCCGTTTTATAAATGGTTTTTACCGTCATTTCTATGACAATTTCTAGATTATTAATTTTGTAATCTATGCTAGTGTATTCAATAGGTAAGGGATGACAATCCGGAATCATATCACTGGTTCTTTTAACGGCAAATAAACCTGCAGTTTTAGCCATTTCAAAAACATCTCCTTTAGGAATACATTTAGAAACAATGGCTTGTATGGTTTCGGAACTTCCTACTTTTACAATAGCTTGCGCTACTGCCGTACGAAGTGTATTATTTTTATGTGTGATGTCTACCATTCTTAATTATTTACTTTCCAAACGTGAGTTTCATCTTCAAAAATTTCTTTTCCAAATACAGGGACATCTTTTTTTATTTCTTCAACTAAAAACTCCAATGCTTCAAAAGCTACTCTTCTATGCGGAGCAGATACAAATACAAAAAGACAAATTTCGCCAGCTTTTACTTTTCCTAAACTATGATAAATATGCATACAGGTAAGATCATATTTATCAAAAGTAGCTTCACGTATTTCGTGAAATTTTTCTTCGGCCATATCCTTATACGCAGAATATTCAATCGCTTGTACAATATTACCGTCAATCTCATCTGCTCGTACTTGGCCTAAAAAAATATCGTGAGCACCAATAGTTGTCTTAGTTTGATGTTTTTCGATAGAGTTTGCGATAAAATTTGGACGTATCGGTCCTTCTACAAAAACAGTTTTTCTTTTTTCCATGTATTACTTTTTTTAACCACCAGAAAATGGAGGTAATAACGCTATCTCACTTGTAGGGTTAAGTAGAGTGTTATTTGACTTAATTTCTTTATCAATCGCAATTTTAAATGATAAACTTTGCAATTTTTGATATTTGTTTTTTAGTAAATTTTCTAATTGATCTACTTTGCTACCATGTTCTAAAGAAATAATTTCTTCTTTACAATTAGTAGCTTCAGCAATCATCCCGAAATATAAAACCTTTAATTCCATTGTGTTGCCTGTTTATATTGTTGAGGTGTGTTTATGTTTTTTATGTACGGAGCTATAGCATCTTCTGTAGGAATACTTTTTACTTTTAGAGTAGAAAGTGTTTTTCTTAAGCTTAAACGTTTGTTATTGATACTTTCTAGAAAAGTACTAATAACAGATTCATTATATAATGTAATTAATGGAATATCTTGGAAAGTGATTACATCAAAATTAGGTTCATGTGCAGAAATTAATTTATCAAGAACCATATGATTTACAAAAGGGACATCACAGCTAAGGATTAAATTCTGTTTTGTTGTAGTATGAGTTAATCCAGTATAGATTCCTCCAACAGGTCCTAAATCAGGAATTATATCACAAATGCACGGATAACCAAAAATAGTATAGGCTGGATTATTAGTAATGATTAGAATTTTGTCTGTAATTGATTCTAGGGCCTTTAAAATATGAGCTATAAAAGGTTTTCCTTTGTGTAGTTTTAAACCTTTATCTTCTCCCATTCTGCTACTTTTACCACCAGCTAGTATAATCCCTGTTATGTCTAAACCTTGCAGAGAACTCATAATTGTAACTCTTTTAATTGTTGATCTAAGAAATCCCAGCAATTTTTATTGATATTTTCAAATACACTAATCATTTTTAGTCCATATTCGGTGATTTCTGTGCCACCTCCACCGCTTCCTCCAGTATTAGTAATAACAACAGGAATAGAAGCATTTTTGTTAATGGAATCAACTAAATTCCAAGCTTTTTTATACGACATCCCAAGAGATTTTGCAGCTTTAGAGAGAGAACCTTCGGTTTTTATGGCTTTTAGAATTTTAATTCTTCCTTCACCAAGGAAAACGCCCTTCTCACCTTCGATCCATATCCTGCTTTTTATATGATACATGTTAGTCGTTGTTTCCTGCAAGATATAACGAAAAAAAAGAAGAATACACTCTTTCAGAAATTTTTATGATTTATTCAAAATAGAAAGAGTTTGATAAGGTAAATTGAAATTATAGTTGTGTTCTTTTTTGAAAACATAAAATTAATCAGGTAGCAAAATAGTTTCTACCAAAGAATCTTTATCAACTTTACTAATATTTTCTGGAATAAAAACTAAAGCATTTGCTACAGCATAGGAATGTAACATGGCAGAACTTTGACCTTCTAGAATTTCTACAGTTTCATTAGAAACTTTAGCTTTTAAAAACTGTGCCCGATCTCCTTTTTTGATAAAATCTTTTGTTAAAGATTTCAGAGTCCTTTTAAGGCCAGCAGAAGCGGAATCACCCATTATTTTTTGAATAACAGGAATTACATAAATATAAAAGCAAGTAAGAGAGGATGCAGGATTACCGGGTAAAGCAAAAATGAATGTTTCCTTATTTTTTCCAAAAAACAATGGTTTACCAGGTTTTTGTTTGATTTTATAAAATAATTCTTCAGTACCAAGTTCGGATAAAGCTTCTTTTACAAAATCGTAATCACCTACAGAAATTCCTCCACTGATTAATACTAAATCATTATTTTTAATAGCTTGTCTGATTGTTTCTTTTGTACTTTCGTATTCATCCTGAACAATATATTTATTAATTTCTTTTATTTGAAATTGCTCTAGAACAGCTTGTAGTTGAACAGAATTGCTTTCATAGATTTTTCCTTCTTGCAGTTTTTGTCCAGGCGCTATCAATTCATTTCCAGTTGTTATTATTGCTGCGCTTGGGGGAACAAAAACTTCTAAATCAGTAATCCCTAATCCTGCTAAAAATCCAATACCAGCAGGAGATATTTTTGTTCCTTTTTCTAATGCAATATCTCCTTTTTTTATCTGTTCTCCAGTGGCTCTAATATTTTGGTTTTGGTGTATTTCTTCATTTATGGTAATAGTGTTTTCTGATCTTATTACCTTTTCTTGTATTACTATAGTATTTGCATTATCAGGAACTCTTGCACCTGTAAAAATGCGAACTCCTTGTCCTGGCAATAATGAATAATCATCTGCATCACCTGCTTTTACTTCACCAATAATTTGATAGGTGTTTTTATCATGAAGTAACAAGGCGTATCCATCCATCGCTGATTGACGGAATGGTGGCATATGTATGGGAGTAGGAATATTTTTGCTAAGCCTTAATCCATTGGTATCTTTTAATAAAACGGTTTTTGTTTTAGGAGTATAAAGTACTTCAGAGATTATAGACAATGCTTTTGATACAGAAATCATTTTCGAATTATTTTGTATCAAAAATATTGCTTTGTTAGGAGCTAACCTAAATTTTATAACGCATAAAAAAAGCACGGCAATAAATACCGTGCTATCATAAAACCTTACTTTTTATGATTGATTTAACCTTTAAAAACGATTTTTTTTAGTTTGTAACCTTCAATTTTAATGAAGTATGTTTTTGGATCTCTATAATTATGAATGTAATCATCAATTATACCGTGATCTAATAATCTACCTGTTAGCGTATAAAGACTATAGTTAAGACCTTGGGGAACTTCTTTGATGTCTTTAAATGTTTCTAAACCGGTACTTTGCTGACAAGTTGAGTCTGCTAGAAATCTATCGATAAAGGTAACTCGTCCTTTTTTCTCTCCTTCTAAAGTAACTGTTGCGGATTCGTCTACGTCAAGAATTCCGTTTCCAGAAATATCTCCTAATATAATTAAGCAAGCGTTTCTGATTTTAATTCTTGCACCGTTTTCGATATGTAAACTTTCTGTTATAAAAATAACACCTTCTTCGGTATTTTCGTCTAAACCATTAATTATGGTGTTCTCAGTCACTGACATTAATTTATAAGAAATGTCAATTTTTACGTTCGCAAATGCAACACTTGCGAAAAGTAATGTTAATAGGGGTAATAATTTTTTCATAAGGTTCAGTTTTTGGGTTAAACTGCAATTTAAAAAGTAAGCTTTTTCTTACTAATTTAGTGTTTTTATCGTTGTAAAACACATAATCAACGACAAGATACAACTTTTTATGTTAAAACCGTAATTTTTTACATTTAAATATTGATTTTGTTACTATGGATTTGATAAAATTTCTCATTTAACCTATAAACACTGGTGTTTAGACAAATGTTAAATTTTAGAGTTTTATTAACAGATTGATTTCCAATTTATTGCTTTTAGAGGTTTTCGTTGTAAAATGATAGATCCCGTTTTTTTAAGTGTTATTTTTAAAAATTAGTATGTGATTTAAGGATATTTAATTTTAAATTTGATCATAATGATGATCAAACTATTATTATTTTCCCAAGGCTTTAATATTTGGTTTAAAAACCTACTAAGAGAGCTTTCTAATAATTTAATCAGCCTTTTTTTTATAGGATTTGTCTATTTGGCTTTATGGCACTTTCCGCAGACAGTGGATTTATTGTTAATTCTAAATCAAGCAGACACTTTTTTACTAGAAGTTCCATTGTACTTTAGTTTGCTTATTACCGCTGCTTTTTTAATTTGGAATGCCCCTAAGTATTTTTATTTTCATAATTATAAAGATATTACTCTTACCAATCTCATAGGGTTTATTCCCAATCAACATTATCGATTTCAGGATAGAAGTGAATCTGCTAGCTATACTTATGTTACTAGAATTCATATGAGAAAAACATTACCAAGAATTTTAGCAATTTTATTACTGGCTATATCTGCATTGAGTATTCTTAATGCAATGGAATTATTTGGTTTAGAAAATACGTATACCGAGTTTTTAAATCCTACAAATACGTTGATCTTCATTATTTTTCTGTTATTACTATTGTCCGAGCCTAAATTGTATAAAGTGCTAAAGGATTTTCTTAATCGAAGTGCTAAAACTAAGTTTTTTGTCTTTATACTTTCTATTGGATTAATGGTTTTGATTATATCCTTAGGAACATTAAATACTCAAACAGAAAAGGATTTAGGTAATCTTTTTCTTTCTAGTAGTGCATTAGTACTGTTATTTTTTACTTTATCATTTAATAGTTATTGGTTTTTAAAACGTTTTCCGAAAAAGTTATTTTATACTTTTATTTTAATGTCGGGGTTCATTATGTTAATGACATTTCTATTATTTAATTTTTATCCTAGTCTGGTAACTGGAATAAATCCATTATCCGTTTTAATTCTTTCGCTTTTAAGTCTTTTCATGATTTGTTTTATCTTGATTTTAATTGGAAAAAAAATACGCCTTCCTTTATTATCAATTGTAACAGTCTTTTGTGTTTTCTCAGCTAAGTTTTTTTCAGATACGTCGGATCATTATCAACTTAATTTGATGGAAACCCATGTTGATAGGCCTTCATTAGATACTTATATATATTATTGGTTAAAGAGTAGGGAGAACATAATTAATGATAGTGAAACTACTTTTCCAATTATTATGGTTTCTGCTGAGGGAGGAGGATCGAGAGCAGGACTTTGGGCTTTTTTAGTGCATAGCTATTTGTATGAAAATACGAATGGAGATTATTTTGAAAAACATTTGCTTTCATTAACAGGAGCCTCTGGCGGTGGTGTTGGCAATTCCATGTTTTTTGCAGAAGCTAGAAATACCAGCTTACAAGGCAAAAAATCAAGGTTTAAAATTGAAGAGAATACTCAAGTACCTATTGTAGACTATAAAGCCAGTAGTATTTATAAGGAAAATTATTTATCGGTTGCGTTGTTGTCTTTATTAGGACGAGATCTATTTAAGGAAGTCACTAGTTTATTTAAATTTAAAAATAGAGGACAATTATTAGAAGAACAATGGATCGAAGCACACGAAAAATACTTTTTGGATTCAAAAGGTAAGAGTATTATTGACAAAGAGTTTCTGTCTTTTTACGATAATGCTTTTATCCTTGATACTATGGATTTGATTTCTCAAAAAATACCACCTTTATTATTTGTGAATACTACACATACTCAAACTGGAAACTATAATATTATTAGTCCAGTAGAGTACTCTCAAGTAAAAGAATTAACGGGAATGAACGATTTTTTAAGTACTATACAGGCTAGTTATCCTAATAATTCTATAGCACTTTCGACTGCGATGAGGATTAATGCAAGTTTTCCATTTATTACTCCTGTTGGAGAAGTTAGGAATACGACACAAAAAGATTTACTTATATCTGATCAATATGCAGATGCTGGATATTATGACAATATTGGAGGGAGAGTATCAATAGGTGTTGAAGAAGTGTTTAAGAAAGTATTAAGTGATTCTTTTCCTTTGTTGAGAAAGAAAGTGAAAATTAAACAATTGATTATCACCAATGAAGAAGAGCTAAAAATAGCGAAAACAAGTACACAGCTCTCAGCCCCATTAACAACTCTTAGAAATGTTAGATATGGTCATACAAAAGAGGTTATGGAAAAATTGGGCGATGATTATGTAATTAGTTTAAAACAAACAGAAATTATGCCTTCCTCGGTTAATTTGTTGACTAGAGATATTAATAAAGAAGAACTCTTTATAAAACCAGTACTGCCGCTAGGGAGATATTTATCTACTGTAGCAATTAGATCTATGGAAGCTAGATTAGATTCAGTGAAAGTGGATTTGGATTTAATTACACAATAAGCAAGTCAATTGTCGTTTTTTTTTGTACATTTGTCAATGTAAAAAATTCTTTTGGTTATGAGCGCAGTATCACCGTTGGATTATGATGGTTTAGAAAGTAATGGTTTATTGAGGTACTTAAATATAGATATTCCTTTACACAATGTTTATGATTTCATTGAACTATCTCGTAATGGTATTGATAAGCGAGCATTATTACATCTTGCTAAGACCATAGATTTTGATTTGAGTGAGTTGGCCCATGTACTACATTTGTCTGAGCGTACAATACAACGCTATGAACTTAATAAAAAGTTAAGTACTGAAGCAAGCTCCAAAGCTTTGCAATTGGCAAAACTTTATGCAAGAGGTGAAAACATTTTTGGGGATTTAGATCGTTTTAAACGGTGGATGGAGCATCCAAATGTTGCTTTAGCTACAAAAAAACCCAAAGAACTTCTTGATACCACTTTTGGGTTTCAGTTATTAAACGAAGAGTTAATTCGTATAGAGCATGGAATTTTTGCATAATGTTGGTATATAGAATTGCCAAACAAAAGTATATAAAGGACCTTACCGGAATTGGAGCTAAAACCGTTGGAGGTAGATGGAATCCAAAAGGGGTTGCTGTCCTATATACAAGTACTACTGCAGCTCTTTCTGTATTAGAAGTACTAGCTCATTTACCAGCTGCATACTTTCCAGATAATATGGCTATAGCTACGATAGAATTGCCAGATGATCTAATTTCTACAATAGATATTAAAGAATTACCAAAGGATTGGAATAAAATACCACCTTCTACAGGAATTCAACATTTTGCCTTAAACTGGATATCGGAGAATATAAGCTTGGGATTAAAAGTTCCTAGTATTATAGTACCTAGAGAACAGAATCTTCTTATTAATCCGTTACATCCTGATTTTAATTTGGTAAAGTTAATAGAGATTGAACCTTTTAGTTTTGATACACGATTACTTAAATAAATTCTTCGTATTTAATTTTTGTGACTAATGTTTACAGACTTAGTTTTACAAAATAATGACTATTATTAATGATGTTTTGTAGCTAATTTTTTGTTAATAAGATAATATTTTTTATGGTTTAAGCATTGTTAGTCAGTGGTTTAATAGTTATTTTTTTATTTTGAATTAGTTAAATTTTTAAAAAGAACTTCCTGTATTTTCGCAATTTGTCTAACTTGCAAGATTGGATATGAGTAACGAATCCTCAATTTTTACGTCTTATTCCAAAGAACTAAACTTAATTTATTAATAAAATGAATACAAAAATGAGAAAAGTGTATTTTTTGGCTGCATTCGTCATTGCATTCGTCAGTTGCAAGAATGAAACCAAAAAAGAGGAAGAAAAAGATGCTGAGGCTGTAGCCGAAGTTGAAAAAATTCCAGGTATCGTTTTGGACAATATGGACCCCACCGTTAGTCCAAAAGAAGATTTTTATAACTACATTAATGGTAGTTGGATGAAGAATACAGAAATTCCAGAAGATAGAACTAGCTGGGGTGGTTTTGGCGTATTAAGAAAATCTACGGATAATGATGTTTTAGAAATCTTAGCTAAAGCGAAAAAGAGTGGAAAATATAATGTAGATACTGATCAGGCTAAGGCTTTAGCTATTTTCGATACTAAATTAGATACTACTGCTAGAAATGCTGCTGGAGTAAAGCCACTTCAACCTGCTTTAGATGCTATTACGTCTATTAAGAATCTAGAGGATCTTCAAACAGTATTGGCAAAGAACCCTTCGGTTTCTTCACCTTTTATTGGATTGGGAGTACAGGCAGATCTTAATAATAGTGCTATGAATGCAGTATATCTTGGTCAAAATGGCCTTGGTTTACCAGATAGAGATTACTATTTAGATCAGGACTCAAAATCAAAAGAAATTCGTGAAGAGTACAAAAAGCATATTGTAAGAATGCTTGGGATGTTAGGAGATGCGGAGGCTGATGCAAAAATTGCAGCAGATAAAATCCTAAAGATGGAAACCCAACTTGCAGAACCAAGACTTAATAAAGAAGAAAGTAGAGATGCACGTAATTATAATAATCCAAGAACACTTGCAGAGGCAGACAAAATGTTGTCAACTTTAGATTTAAATAAAATGATTTCAGATCTTGGTGTAACTAAAAAGTTTGATACTATTATAGTCGCGCATTTGAGATATACAAAGTCTTTAGATGGTTTTTTAAAAAATACACCGATAGAAGATATCAAAACACTCGTAAGATGGGATACCTTTAATAGTGCTACAGGTCTTCTGTCAACCGATATAGAAAAAGCAAACTGGGAATTTTATAGTAAATATTTAAGAGGTCAAAAAGAGCAAAGACCAGCTGATGAACGTGCTTTAGCAACTGTTAATGGAACAGTAGGAGAAGCATTAGGTCAATTATATGTTGACGAAAAGTTTCCGCCTGAAGCAAAAGAAAAGGCAGAAAAAATGATTGCTAATGTTATTACAGCTTTTAAAGGTAGAATTGAGCGATTAGATTGGATGAGTGATACCACAAAGGTAAAAGCAATAGAAAAGCTTGATAAATTTACAGTTAAGATTGGATATCCAGATAAGTGGGAAGATTATTCTAAGATGGCAGTTTCTGCAGATAAATCGTATTTTGATAATATGGCTGCTGTAAGCAAATGGGCTCAGGATAGACAATTTGATGATATTGGAGAACCAGTAGATAAAACTAAATGGGGAATGTCTCCTCAAACAGTTAATGCTTATTTTAATCCTCTTAATAACGAGATTGTTTTTCCTGCTGCGATATTACAACCACCATTTTATAATTATACTGCTGATGAAGCTGTAAATTATGGAGGGATCGGAGCTGTTATTGGTCATGAAATTTCTCATGCTTTTGATGATTCTGGGGCTCGTTTTGATGCAAATGGGAATTTATCTAATTGGTGGACAGAAGATGATCTTAAGAAATTTACCGAAAGAGGAGATGCTCTTGCTGAACAATATAGCGCAATCGAAGTGTTAGATAGTGTATATATTAATGGTAAGTTTACTCTTGGAGAGAATATAGGAGATTTAGGTGGTGTATTAGGCGCTTATGACGGGTTGCAAATGCACTTAACTGAAAATGGAAGACCTGAAGATATTGATGGGTTTACAACAGAACAAAGATTTTTTATGTCTTGGGCTACCGTTTGGAGAACTAAGATTAGAGAAGATGCATTAAGAACCCAAATTAAAACAGATCCGCATTCTCCTGGTACTACTAGAGCAATTCAACCATTGTTAAATGTTCAAGCATTTTATGATGCTTTCGATATAAAACAAGGAGATAAAATGTATTTAGAACCAGAGAAGAGAGTAAGTATTTGGTAGACAAGTAAAAATAAATAAAAAGCCCTGATAACATCGGGGCTTTTTTTATGGAAAATTTTTAATTCTCTTTTATTTCATTCATTAAAAGGAATGCGTCATTTACATATTCTTTTTCTAAAAAAAGAGTGAAGTAATTAGAAGTAGATATAATTTCAAAAACCGGAATCCCTTCATATGCCAAAAGCTTAAATATATAAAAGTATAATCCGATAGATCTTGAACTATCATCTGGAAGAGCAATAGACATAGAAGATAAATCATCTTTGACGGATATACATGTTTCATCCTTAAAATGATCTTCAACAATTGCCTTAAGCGATGAAGAAACAAGTATATTACTTTCTTGGAAATTACTAGAATATGTGAAATAGGTTTTTGTTTTATCTTTCACAGTATTCAATAGA